>NZ_JACVTS010000023.1:0-103467 GCF_016624545.1 Erwinia sp. S38
AGTTTGGAGAGTTTGGAGAGTTTGGAGAGTTTGGAGAGTTTGGAGAGTTTGGAGAGTTTGAACAGGTTACTATGCAGCGATAACAATGAAATGAAGGTGCACAGCCTCTGCCGGGGATACCGGGCAATCCGCAGCGCTGAGGTGGAAGCAGATGGCCAGGAGACGCCAACATGGACGTTGGCGTCAGGCGAAGTCGGGTCAGGGATGACACGTCTTCGCCGGTCCGTCCGGCCAGATGCTGTAACCGAAGGTATCACGCAGCGCGTGACGCGAGGACCGACCGGAAGCTCCGGCAGAGGCTGGGAACCTGGCACGGATTTATCAGCGACAATCAATCACCAGGCAGCGCCTTCAACTGCGCAATCTGCTGCCGCCAGCGCGCTACCGCTCCCGCCTCATCCTTCAGACTGAACGTCACCCCGCTGGTTACCGTCGCATAGGGCGCACGGTGAATCACCACCTGCTGTACGGCGGCATCAAACACCGCCAGCTGAAGATCGGTAATCGTTTCCTTACGCTTATGCGCCAGCGCCTGAATCTCAATCACCGCGCCGTCATCGACCAGCGCCAGAGTCATTTTCCCGTCGCGGGCCAGATTGGCGGTGGTGGTGGAACCGGGCCAGATGGCGAAACGTAGCTGCTGCGGAGAAACAGCGATGATCTCCCCCACACTCAGCTGCGCCGCATATGGCCAGCCGTTGCTGCCAACGCTGGAAAGACGAATCGCCTGATGCAGATGGCTGTCCGGCAGTGAGCCATCCAGCAGGGTCAGCAGCGTTTCAGATAAAAAGGTGTCACTCATAGAAAACTCCATGTAAAAATTTCAGCATCAGCATCAGCATCAGCATCAGCATCAGCATCAGCATCAGCATCAAGACTCGTATTCTTTACATCCGGCGGCCAGAGCCAGCGATAAACCATGACTCCCGCGTTGCGGACGACAAGAATAAGATATCGCCCTTATCCGGCCAGCATCTTCCCGCGTACAATCACCTTGCCGGGCTTGATATCGCTCTCGGTCGCGCGCCGAATGGCCAGATTAATCACCTGCCAGGCCATCTCGTGCAGATCGTGGGAAATGCAGGGGAAATTAAAGCCGTAGATCGCCGCATGGGAAACCTCATCAATGCTGAACAGCGACACATCTTTCATTGGCTGAAGTTGGCGATCGATGCAGGATTTTATAATCCCCAGTGAGATTTGGTTGTTACAGCCAACAAAAAAGTCCGGCGGCGGGTTGTTTTGCAGATAATCACTGGTGACGCGGGCGGCGATATCCATATAGAAATCGGCGTACAGCACCTCGAAACTAGCGACTTTACCCGCCAGCGCGGCGCTCAGCCCGGTTACGCGCTCGCGCGCCACGTTGGAATCCTCAGGACCGGAAACCACCACCACCCGCTGCGCTTTGCGATCCAGCAAATAGCGGCCCGCCTGAAGGCCGCAGTCCAGATTATCGATATATACCCCGCTGCACGAACTGATATCCAGTTCGCGATCCACCAGGATCACCGGGATATTTAACGCTTCCAGCTGCGCCATATAGGCGGGTTGATAGTTGCGATCCGAAGAGATCACCGACAGCACAATCGCATCAACGTTATAGCCAATCAGCTTGTCGATGATGCGATTTTCATGCTCCTGCGACTCACGGGAATCGAAAATCAGCGTATCGTAGCCCGCTTTTTCCGCTTCCAGCGTCATCAGCCGAGTCAACCCGCCAAAGAACGGATTGCCCATATCCGGATTAACGATGCCGATGGTTTTACTGTCCCGCGCACGCAGGTTACGCGCGGCGGTGTTGACCACGTACCCCATCTCTGAAGCGGTTTCCAGTACCCGCTTCAACGTTTCAGGATGCACCTTGTCCGGATGAGAGAACGCACGCGACACGGTAATTTTACTGACGTTTGATTGTGCGGCAACGCTCGACAGCGTGGCCTTCATTTTCCGGCCTGGCGGCAATTTGTGCTCCTGATTCTTCGAATATCATTTTGTACCATTACCGTATCATGACAGATCGCCAGACCTGAAGCGAGTCAATCCTTGCAGGCGTTTATCCCAGGCGGTTTACCCGGGGATCGGTAAAGACATCCAGATCGTCGCGGCTTTCCGAAGAGAATTCAGATACCACCGCGCCGCGCTCACCCGCCTGGAACCAGTGACGGGTATTAGGTGCAATAGTGTACTGCTCACCCGGTCGTAGCAAAATGTAATTTCCTGCTGTATACCACTGTTCCGCACCTTCCGGCGGCTGGCCAATCCCTGCCGAGGAGGGCAGGCTGTCGTCGTCAACAAACAGCCAGACCTCGCCCCACCGGCAGCGGAAGGTTTCCTGTTTGCCCGGTGTGCCGTCAAACGGCGGATGCAGATGTTCAGGGCAGGTCTGGCGTGGGAACAGCACCAGCTCCTTGGCGCAGTAGCGCGGCGTATTAATGTAGGTCAGCAATTGCAGGCCGGATATCGGGTAGTCCGGCAGTCCGAAGGTGGCAATTTCAATCTGCTGCTGCTCGGCCTCGGTAAGCTGAATGCTGGCCTGTTGCAGATAATCGTGGGTCTGTTCAATGGCCTGTTGACGCGTACTCATGATCTTCCTCCGGAGATAAAAACTGGTATCGGTAACATCGTAAAAACGATCCCTGGATCGTTTTTATTGCCTCTCATGCGCCATTATCCGCCTCGAAACGATGTTTCAGTAATGAAAAAGCCAAAAATTTAACCGGAGTCACACATTTTTAACCCCGAATCCGATATTGTCGCTGTCATATTAATGTTATCGATACCATTTAGATATCACCGGGAGCCGAATATGAAAGCGTTAGTTCTTGCAGAAGCAGGCAAAATTGCCATTGAAGATCGTCAGTTTGATGAGCAGCTGGGCGACACCGATGTTGAGATCAAGATCCATTCTGTCGGGATCTGCGGCAGTGATGTGCACTACTACCAGCACGGACGTATCGGGCCATTCGTGGTGGAAGCGCCGATGGTGCTGGGCCATGAAGCCTCCGGTGTGGTGCTGGCGGTCGGCAAAGGCGTGAAGCATTTACAGCCTGGCGATCGCGTGTGCATGGAACCGGGCATTCCGGATATGCAGTCGGCGCAGTCGCGGGCCGGGATCTATAACCTCGATCCGGCGGTACGCTTCTGGGCTACGCCGCCGATCCACGGCTGCCTGCGTGAAACGGTGATCCACCCTGCGGCATTTACCTTTAAGCTGCCGGACAACGTCAGCTTTGCCGAGGGTGCGATGGTCGAACCGCTGGCAATCGGTATGCATGCCGCCACTAAAGCGGCGATCAAGCCGGGCGATATCGCCCTGGTGATCGGTGCCGGTCCTATTGGTGTAGTGACCGCGCTGGCGGCGCTGGCGGGCGGCTGTTCCGACGTGATTATCTGTGATCTGTTTGATGAAAAACTCCAGGTGGCGGCGAACTACGAAGGCCTGCACGCGGTAAATATCAAAAGCGGTCAGCTGGCTGCCACCGTGGCGCGCCTGACCAGCGGCAATGGCGTTGACGTGGTGTTTGAGTGCAGCGGCGCGAAGCCAGCGATTGCCGGGATCAGCGAACATATTGCACCGGGCGGCACCGCAGTGCTGGTTGGCATGCCTATTGACGCCGCGCCGATGGATATCGTGGCGGCCCAGGCCAAAGAAGTGACCTTCAAGACTATTTTCCGCTACGCCAATATGTATCCGCGTACCCTGCGCCTGCTCAGTTCCGGCAAGTTGCGCGTTCAGCCGCTAATTTCACAAACCTATAAGTTTGTCGACAGCGTGGCGGCGTTTGAACGGGCGGCGGCGGGTAACCCTGACGACATCAAAATCATGCTGGAAATGGAGTAAGTCATGGCGCTGTATGCGGGCATTGACTGCGGTACCCAGGGTACCAAAGTGGTGATTGTTGATGACCAGAGCGGGACTCTCCTCGGTAGCGGTAGCGCGTCACATCAGCTGATTAGTGATTCATCCGGGCGGCGCGAGCAGCAGGCTGAATGGTGGACTGACGCGCTGATCGCTGCCTTTAAACAGGCAACGGTGGCAGCGGGCGTGGACCCGCAGCAGATTGCTGCGCTGTCGGTTTCCGGCCAGCAGCACGGTTTCGTGGCGCTGGATGATGCCGGAGAGGTGCTGCACGCGGTCAAACTGTGGTGCGACACCAGTACCGCCGATGAAAACGCCTGGCTGCTGGCACAGCTGGGTGGAGAACAGGGCTCACTGGATCGGCTTGGACTGACGGTCGCCACCGGCTATACCGCCTCAAAAATCGTCTGGTTTAAACAGCAGCATCCTGAACTGTGGCAGCGGCTGGCAACGGTGCTGCTGCCGCACGATTATCTGAACTTCTGGCTGACCGATGTGCGCTGCGCCGAGTACGGCGATGCTTCCGGCAGCGGACTGTTTGATATCCGCCAGCGCTGCTGGGATCGCCGCACGGTGGAACTGATCGACGACAGCGGCCGCCTGTGGAACGCGCTGCCGCCGCTGATTTCAGCCGAACGGCCGGTGGGCACAGTGTGTGAACGGGCGATGGCTGCACTGGGTCTGCGCCCGGGTACGCTGGTGGCCAGCGGCGGCGGTGACAATATGATGGCGGCTATCGGTACGGGCAATATCCAGCCCGGGATACTGACCATGAGCCTTGGCACATCCGGTACGCTGTTTGCCTGTTCTGACAGCCCCGTGGTGGCGGATTCCGCGATGATCGCCGGATTCTGCTCCAGCACCAACGGCTGGCTGCCGCTGATTTGTACCATGAATGTGACCTCGGCGACGACTACCGTACAGCATCTGCTGAATCAGGATCTGGCATCGTTTAATCAGGCGCTGGAACAGGCGGAGCCGGGCGCGGGCGGGATGCTGCTGCTGCCGTTCTTCAACGGCGAGCGGGTTCCGGAACTGCCGGCGGCGAAGGCCAGTCTGCACAATCTGGACAGCGATAATCTGACCCCGGCGAACCTCTGCCTGGCGGTGGTGGAAGGGGCGACCTACGGCCTGCGCTTCGGGCTGGATCTGTTCCGCCAGCAGGGCGTGGCGGTCGGTGAGATCCGTCTGACCGGCGGCGGGGCTAACAGCCCGCGCTGGCGGCAGATCGTAGCCGACGTGATGGACTGCCCGGTGGTGTGCCTGCATGAAAAAGAGAGCGCGGCGCTGGGCGCGGCGATCCAGGCCATCTGGTGCCATCGGCTGCACGGCGGTAGCGAGTGCTCCCCGGCCGCGCTGCTTGCCGAACTGAGCCAGCAGTTTGTGCGGCTGGACGAAAGCAGCCGCGCGCAACCTGACGCTGACCGCACGCGCCGCTATGCCGATCTCTATCAGCGCTACCTGCATTTACTGCACAAAGAGTACGAGGTGAGTTTATGAGTCAGTCAGCCGGAGGAGAGCAGTCCGCTTATCTGCTGGAGGTCAGCGGCGTGAAGAAGAGCTTCGGGCCGGTAGTGGCGCTGAAGAATGCCGAATTCTGCCTGCGGCGGGGATCGATCCACGCCCTGTGCGGCGGCAACGGCGCGGGGAAATCGACGTTTCTCAGCATTTTGATGGGGTTTGTTCAACCCGACAGCGGCGATATCTTTATCAACGGCAAGCGCTGTGAGTTCTCTCATCCGAAAGAGGCGCTGGCGGCCGGCATTGCTATCGTCCAGCAGGAACTCAGCACCATAGCTGACCTGACCGTAGCCGAAAATATCTGGCTGGGACGCGAGCCGCGCCGCTTTGGCTTTGTGGATTTCCGCCGGATGAATCAGCAGACCGCCGATCTGCTGGCGGATCTGCACTTCACCCTGTCGCCGACCGAGAAGATGCGCAATCTCAGCGTGGCGGAGCAGCAGTTGGTGGAGATCGCCAAGGCGCTGTCGCACGCCAACGCCGACATCATCATTATGGATGAACCGACCTCGGCGATTGGCGAAGAGGACGTGCAGAAGATTTTTCAGGTGATCACCCGGCTGGCGCAGAAGGGTAAGGGGATTATCTATGTTTCGCACCGGCTTGCGGAAATTTTCCAGATCGCCGACAGCTACACCATTTTCCGCGACGGCAGCTATATCCACGAAGGCCTGCTGAGCGATATCACCCGTGAGCAGCTGATTGAACATATTATCGGCGGCGAGTTTGAAAACGAGTTCGCCAAGTTCAATCGTCCCGGCGATGAAGTGATGATGCAGGTGAATAACCTGAGCTGGGGAAGAAAGGTGCGGGATATCAGCCTGACGCTGAAGCGCGGAGAAATTCTCGGTATTTATGGCCTGGTGGGTTCAGGGCGCAGTGAGTTTCTCGACCTGATATTTGGCATTCGCCACGCCGACAGCGGAACGGTGCAGCTGGGCGGGAAAACCCTGGCGCGCCATTCGCCGAAGGAGTCGATTGCCAGCGGTATTGCCTATGTGACGGAAGATCGCAAAGAGACCGGTTTAGTTTTGTGCCGGTCGGTGAATGAAAACATCAATATCGCCTCGTTCCAGGATATCAGCCGGGGAGGATTTATCAGCGATCGCCGCGAGCAGCAGCGTACCCGCGAGATGATCCAGCGTTTTAACGTCAAAACCCCGGACGGCGATCAGCTGGTGGGCAATCTGAGCGGCGGTAATCAGCAGAAAGTGGTGCTGGGGCGCTGGGCCCTGGTCGATCCGCAGGTGATGCTGCTGGATGAACCGACGCGCGGCATTGATGTCGGCGCGAAAAAAGAGATTTACCGCTTTATGTCCGAATTCGCCCTGAAGGATCGCGGAATTATTATGGTTTCCTCCGAGCTGTCGGAAATTATTGGTATGAGCGACCGCATCCTTGTCTTTAAAGATGGTGCACTGGCCGGGGAATTATCGGCTGATAATGTCACCCAGGCGGAATTAATGAAGCTGGCGGTGTAAATCCGCTTTAACTATCTGGCGGGAATCAGTGGCCGTTAATTATCCGGCTTCTGAATTCTGACCGGCTTAAAAGAGAAAAAATGATGAACTCGACTCATTCACTGACACCTGGGTTGTCTTTATTCGCCCGAAATAAGCGTCACCTGCATAAATACGGCATTATTATCGCATTCTTCGTTCTGTGCCTGGTGGTAACGGCAATTGGTGAAGTTCAGGTTGCCAAAGGCGCCTGGAGCAGTAATTACTTCCTCAGTAATGAAAATATGCTGATTGTTCTGCGCCAGATTTCAATTAACGGCATTCTGGCCATCGGAATGACCTTTGTAATTATTACTGCCGGGGTGGATCTGTCGGTAGGGTCGGTGCTGGCGCTGAGCGGCATCGTGGCCGCGCGCTTTGCCACCACCAACACCGGGCTGGCGATTGGCGATACCGCTCATGCGGTGCTGATGCCGCTGATTATCGCGCTGGGCATCGGCATTGTTTGCGGTCTGCTGAACGGCACGATTCTGGCGCGCTACCGCCTGCAGCCGTTTATCGTCACCATGGGCATGCTCTCTGCGGCGCGCGGGCTGGCGCTGCTGACCACCGACGGTAACCCGGTCTCGCAGCTTAACTCAGACTTCCGCTGGTTAGGCAATGGCTACGTGTTGGGCATTCCGGTGCCGGTGATCTTGTTTGTGGTGCTGTTCGCTCTGGCCTGGGTATTGCTGAATAAAACCCTGTTTGGCCGCTACGTTTACGCGGTGGGCGGTAACCAGAAAAGCGCCCGCACTTCAGGCATCAGCGTGGTGAAAATTAAGGTGCTGGTATACACCCTGTGTGGCGCACTGGCCGGGATTGCCGGGTTGATCCTCACCGCTCGCACCGGTTCGGCGCAGACCAACGCCGGGGCCGCCTACGAGCTGGATGCCATCGCCGCCGTGGTGATTGGCGGTACCAGCATGGCCGGAGGTGTGGGAACGCTGGTCGGTACGCTGTTCGGTATTTTAATTATCGGTGTAATGAATAATGGCCTGGATCTGCTCGGCGTGCAGTCTTATTACCAGCAGATTATTAAAGGCGCATTGATTGTGGTTGCCGTACTGCTCGATCCGTCGCGTAAACAACAGCGCGATTAATACTGTGTTCGCGGAATAAATAAATAGCCTGTCTAACAGGTGAGTATCCTACAAAAACCAGGAGTTAAAATGCACAAGATGACAAAAATAGCCCTGCTGACCTCCGGCCTGTTAATGGGCAGCATGGCCGCTCACGCCGCACCGGTTAAAATTGCCGTGCTGATGTACGGAATGAAAGCGGAATTTGTCCAGCTGATGGAAAAAGCCGGTAAAGAACACCCGGCGGTAAAAAGTGGCGACGTACAGTTAACCGTTTACGACGGACGATACGATCCGATGGTACAGAATAATCAGGCGGAAACGGCCATTCAGACCCACGCCGACGCGATTATTATTAACCCAATGGACTACGAAGCAAATATCGACGTGGTGACCATGGCCAACGAAGCGAAAATTCCTGTCGTGGTGACCAACGCGCGCCTGAATACCGACAAGATGACCTCCGAAGTGGTGTCCGATGACGTGCTCGGCGGCTATCTGGAAGCCAAAGCGGTACTGAAGAAAATGAACTGCAAAGGCAACGTGGTGATTATTGAAGGACCGAAGGGCGGCAGCGGTGAGATCCAGCGCGGCCAGGGCAACGATAAAGCCATCGCCGAATGCGGTGCCGGTAACGTGAAGGTGCTGGAGCGTAAAACGGCCAACTGGTCACGCGCCGAAGCGCTGCCGCTGATGGAAAACTGGTTACAAAAACACCGTGGACAGATTAACGGCGTGATCGCGCAGAACGATGAAATGGCACTGGGCGCGATTGAAGCGATCAAGGGTGCCAATCTGAATGTGAAAGACTTTGCGATCGCCGGTGTGGACGGCGTTTCCGATGCGATCCGTGCGGTGCAGGCGGGTGAGATGGTCTCCATTCTGCAGGATGCACACGCGCAGATGCAGGGTTCGATCGACGTGGCGCTGCGTGCGGTGAAGGGCGACAGCTATCAGCCGCAGTCGACCATCTGGAAACAGTACGAAGGTAAAATGGCCTGGGACGACGGCAAATCAAAACGCTACTCCGTGCCGTGGACCGAAGTGACGCCGGAAAACGCTACCCAGCTGCTGGACGCACGTAAGTAATCTCCCGCCGGGCCACCTTGAGTTAGCGGGTGGCCCTGTTTTTGCGTGTGTCTCTGCCGCAATATTCACAAATGTTTTGTGACAAAAATATGAAGTTTATTTTATAGTTCAGCTTTATCTTGGTAGATTGTTTTTTGTTCTGCCATCTTTAGATAAACGGCACGACAACCAACCTGATTTAATCTCTCGCCGACAGATGTTCTTAATCTTCCCCTAAGAAAATTCATTTATGTTCTGTGTATAGTCGCGAGGCTAAGATAACTCACCTGTTGTTAGTGAGTTACTGTCTCGGTCTGTTTTCGTGGCTAACGGCGATGTTTTTACCGTTGGCGTTTTCACGGGGCTATCCCAACTATCATCCACTTTTCCCGAGGTGCGGTTTTGCACGCCCCACGGTTAATTTCTGCCAGCTTATTGGTGATAACTGTTTAGTGAGATTAATCAATGTTGGAGTTTTTACCTTTTTCCCGCCCGGCGATGGGCAGTGAAGAACTTGACGCGCTGGCAGAGGTTTTGCGCTCCGGTTGGATCACCACCGGACCTAAAAATCAGCAGCTTGAGCAGGAATTTTGCCAGTTAACCGGTAACAGTCATGCCATTGCCGTCAGTTCAGCAACTGCCGGGATGCACGTCACGCTGATGGCGCTGGGCATTCAGGCGGGCGACGAAGTCATTACGCCGTCGATGACCTGGGTTTCCACGCTGAATATGATTGCGCTGCTGGGTGCCACACCGGTGATGATCGACGTCGATCGCGATACGCTGATGGTGACCCCTGAATTGATCGAGGCGGCGATCACCCCGCGAACCAAGGCCATTATTCCCGTGCACTATGCCGGTGTGCCGGCAGATATTGACGCGATTCACGCGTTGGGTAAACGCTACGGCATTGCCGTGATTGATGATGCCGCTCATGCTGCCGGTACCTTCTATCAGGGCCGCCACGTGGGGGCGACGGGAACGGCGATTTTTTCTTTCCACGCCATTAAAAATATGAGCTGTGCCGAAGGTGGCCTGGTGGTGACCGACGATGCGTCTCTGGCTGACCGCGTGCGCAGTCTGAAGTTTCACGGGTTGGGGGTTGATGCCTACGATCGCCAGACTCACGGCCGTGCGCCGCAGGCGGAAGTGATCGCGCCAGGGTACAAATACAACCTGGCCGATCTGAATGCCGCTATTGCCCTGGTGCAGCTGAAAAAACTGGCGCAGCATAATGCCCGCCGCGAGCAGATCGCCCGCCGCTATCTGCTTGAACTTGCCGATACGCCTTTCCTGCCGCTGAAGCAGCCCGACTGGCCGCACCAGCACGCCTGGCATCTGTTTATTCTGCGTATCGATCCGCAGACCTGCGGCCTCAGCCGCGATGAGCTGATGCAGCGCCTGAAGGAACAGGGCATCGGTAGCGGGCTGCATTTCCGTGCGGCCCACACGCAAAAATATTACCGCGAACGCTTCCCTGACTTAACGCTCCCCAATACGGAGTGGAATTCCGCGCGCATTTGTTCCATCCCGCTGTTCCCGACGATGACCGACGAAGATACCGATCGCGTTATCGCCGCACTACGCCAGATTGCAGGTAAATAAGATGACAGACCAGGATATTAAAAAGGTCTCGGTGGTAATCCCGGTTTACAACGAACAGGAAAGCCTGAACGAGTTAATCCGCCGGACGCAGGCCGCCTGCGACACGCTGACGGTGGATTACGAAATTCTGCTGGTGGATGACGGCAGCAGCGACAGCTCGGCGGAGATGCTGACCGCAGCCGCCGAACTGCCGGGAAGTAAGGTGGTGGCGGTATTGCTGAACCGTAACTACGGCCAGCACTCGGCGATTATGGCCGGGTTCAGCCACGTGTCCGGCGATCTGATTATTACCCTGGACGCGGATTTACAGAATCCGCCGGAGGAAATTCCCCGGCTGGTCGCGGTGGCGATGGAAGGCTATGACGTGGTCGGCACCGTACGCCAGAACCGCCAGGACAGCTGGTTCCGCAAATTTGCCTCGCAGATGATTAACCGCCTGATCCAGCGGACCACCGGCAAGGCAATGGGGGATTACGGCTGCATGCTGCGTGCCTATCGACGCCATATCATCGATGCGATGCTGCACTGCCACGAGCGCAGTACCTTTATCCCGATTCTTGCCAACACCTTTGCCCGCCGGGCGACGGAAATTCCGGTAATGCACGCCGAGCGGGAATTTGGTGATTCCAAGTACAGCTTTATGCGGCTGATTAACCTGATGTACGACCTGATTACCTGCCTGACCACCACGCCACTGCGTCTGCTGAGCGTGTTCGGCAGCATCATCGCGCTGTCGGGATTTGCCATTGCGGTACTGCTGGTAGTGATGCGGCTGTTCCTCGGCCCGGAGTGGTCGGCGGAAGGGGTGTTTATGCTGTTTGCCGTGCTGTTTATTTTTGTCGGCGCGCAGTTTGTAGGTATGGGCCTGCTTGGTGAGTATATCGGACGCATTTACAACGATGTCCGCGCTCGCCCTCGCTATTTTATTCAGCGCGTTGTCAGTCACAACGCCGACTCCACACAGGATAAGCAATGATGAAAGCCGTGGTTTTTGCCTACCATGATATTGGCTGCGCGGGTATTCGCGCGCTGCATACCGTAGGGTTCGAGATCGAAGCCATTTTCACCCATGCGGATAATGCCGCTGAAAATCAGTTTTACGCCTCGGTAGCCCGCACGGCGGCAGAGCTGGGCGTGCCGGTCTATGCCCCGGAGGATGTGAACCACCCGCTGTGGGTTGAGCGCATTAAAGCGATGGCGCCGCAGGTGATTTTCTCCTTCCACTATCGCCAGATGCTGAGTGAGGCGATCCTCAACAGCGCCAGCGAAGGGGCATTCAATCTGCACGCTTCGTTACTGCCTCGCTATCGTGGCCGCGCGCCGCTGAACTGGGTGCTGGTCAACGGCGAAGAAGAAACCGGCGTGACCCTGCACCGCATGGTGAAGCGGGCCGATGCCGGGGCGATTGTCGCCCAGCAGCGGGTGGCTATCGATCCGCAGGATAATGCACTCACGCTACACCGCAAGCAGTGTCTCAGCAGTGCCGAGCTGCTGGCTGCCAGCCTGCCCGGTATTTTACGTGGTGATTTTACCGAGCGGGAACAGGATGAGAGTCAGGCGAGCTACGTCGGGCGTCGCACCCCGGAAGACGGGCGTATTGACTGGACTCTGCCCGCCCACCGTATTCACAATCTGGTGCGTGCGGTGACCGATCCGTGGCCGGGGGCATTCAGTTTTGTAGGTTCCGGCAAATTTATCGTCTGGCAGTCGGCGGTCAGGCACGATTTCCCGGCGGCGAAGCCGGGCACCGTGCTGTCGGTGAACCCGCTGGTGGTAGCCACCAGCGAGGGCGCGCTGGAGATCGTTACCGGCCAGGGCGACAGCGGTGTTTATATGCAGGGCCGGCAGCTGGCGCAAACGCTGGGGCTGGTCAGCGGGGCGATCCTGCACAATCAGCCGGTTTCGGCGATTAAACGCCTGACCCGCGTGCTGATCCTCGGTGTAAACGGTTTTATCGGCAATCATCTGACCGAGCGCCTGCTGCAGGATGATAACTTTGAAATTTACGGCCTGGATATTGGTTCAGACGCCATCAGCCGCTTTGTGGGCCACCCGCGCTTCCACTTTGTCGAGGGGGATATCAGCATCCACTCGGAGTGGATTGAGTACCATATTAAGAAATGTGATGTGGTGCTGCCGCTGGTCGCCATTGCCACGCCGATTGAATATACCCGTAATCCTCTGCGTGTCTTCGAGCTGGATTTTGAAGAGAACCTGAAGATTATTCGCGACTGCGTGAAGTATCAGAAGCGCATTATCTTCCCGTCTACCTCCGAAGTGTACGGTATGTGTACCGATGACACCTTCGACGAAGACCACTCGAATCTGGTGGTCGGGCCGATTAACAAACAGCGCTGGATTTACTCCGTCTCCAAGCAGCTACTCGATCGGGTTATCTGGGCCTACGGCGAGAAAGAAGGGCTGCGCTTCACCCTGTTCCGGCCGTTTAACTGGATGGGGCCGCGGCTGGATAACCTCAACGCCGCCCGTATCGGCAGCTCGCGGGCGATTACCCAGCTGATCCTCAATCTGGTTGAAGGTTCACCGATTAAACTGATCGACGGCGGGCGGCAGAAGCGCTGCTTTACCGATATTCGTGACGGGATTGAAGCGCTGTTTTTGATTATTGAAAACAAGCAGCATAACTGTGACGGGCAGATTATTAATATCGGTAACCCGGAAAACGAAGCCAGCATCAAGCAGCTGGCGGAGCAGCTGTTGGAGAGCTTTGATCGCCATCCGCTGCGCGATCGCTTCCCGCCGTTCGCCGGATTCCGCGAGGTGGAAAGCAGCAGCTATTACGGTAAGGGCTATCAGGACGTTGAGCACCGTAAGCCATCGATTCGCAATGCGAAGCGGCTGCTCGGCTGGCAGCCTGAGGTGCCGATGAACCGCACCATCGACGCTACGCTGGACTTCTTCCTCAATTCGGTGGATGGCGGAGAGTCAGCTGAATGATCAACGTTGGTCTGCGTATTGATGTTGATACCTGGCGCGGGACCCGTGACGGGGTGCCGCGTCTGCTGGAAATTTTGCAGCAGCAGCAGACTCAGGCGAGCTTTTTCTTCAGCGTTGGCCCGGACAATATGGGCCGCCACCTGTGGCGGCTGCTAAAGCCGCGTTTTCTGTGGAAGATGCTGCGCTCCAACGCGGCATCGCTTTACGGCTGGGATATTTTGCTGGCGGGAACCGCGTGGCCGGGGCGTAATATTGGCCGGGGCCATGCGGATCTGATCCGCGCAGCGGCGGAGCAGCATGAAATCGGGCTGCATGCCTGGGACCATTTCGCCTGGCAAACCTGGGCAGGCGTTTGGCCGAAGGAGAAGCTGCATGCGGAGATTGAACGCGGTGCCAGTGAGCTGGCGGAAATCCTCGGCAGGCCGGTTAACTGTTCTGCCGTGGCGGGCTGGCGTGCTGACGGACGGGTTGTAGCGGCTAAGCAGCATTTCGGCTTTGCCTGGAACAGCGACTGCCGGGGGACGCATCCGTTCCGGCCACGTCTGCCGGACGGTAAGCCGGGCACGGTGCAGATCCCGGTAACGTTACCTACCTGGGATGAAGTGGCAGGGACTTCGGTGAGCCGCCAGGCGTTCAATGACTTTATTCTCGACCGCATCATTGAGCAGCGGAATGGCGTGCCGGTCTATACCATTCATGCCGAAGTCGAAGGCATCGCGCTCAGTGCGATGTTTGACGATCTCCTGACCCAGGCGCGGGAGCGGGGTATTCGCTTCTGCCCGCTGGGTGAGCTGCTGCCCGATGATGTTACACAGCTGCCGATGGGCAGCATTGTCCGGGGTAGCTTCCCCGGCCGCGAAGGCTGGTTGGGATGCCAGCAATTTATTGAGTGAGACCGGATGAAGAGCTGGCGCATTACCCTCTCCCTGATCCTGATGTATGCCCTGTACTATCTGATCCCGCTTGAATACCGCGCCCTGTGGCAGCCGGATGAGGTTCGCTATGCGGAAATCAGTCGCGAAATGTTGGCCAGCGGCAACTGGGTTTCCCCAAATTTTCTCGGCCTGCGCTATTTTGAGAAGCCGGTAGCGGGATACTGGATTAATAACCTCAGCCAGCTTCTGTTTGGCGGCAACAACTTCTCTGTGCGATTCGGTTCGGTGTTCTCGATTACCGTGAGCGCCGTGCTGGTCTGGTGGCTGGCAATGCAGATTGTCCGGCAGCAGCGTACCGCGTGGCTGGCGGCGATCGTTTTCCTCACCAGTCTGCTGGTTTACGGTATTGGCACCTATGCGGTGCTCGACCCGATGATTACTCTGTGGCTGGTGGCGGCGATGTGCTGCTACTGGCTGGCGGTACAGGCGGAGACTCAGCGGCAGAGGGTGCTGGCGTGGCTGCTGCTGGGGCTGGCCTGCGGCATGGGGTTTATGACCAAGGGCTTTCTGGCACTGGCGGTGCCGGTGGTGGCGATTGTCCCGTGGGCTATCTGGCAGCGTCGCTTCCGCGAAGTCCTTATCTTCGGGCCGCTGGCCGTGATTGCCGCCGTTGCCATCTCCCTTCCCTGGGGAATTGCTATTGCCCGGCAGCAGCCTGATTTCTGGTCTTACTTCTTTTGGGTTGAGCATATTCAGCGCTTTGCCGAGAAAGATGCGCAGCACAGTGCGCCGTTCTGGTACTACCTGCCCGTTTTGATTGCCGGTTCTCTGCCCTGGCTGGGGTTGCTGCCGGGGGCATTATTGCGCGCGGGCCGGGAACGGAACGCCAGTAGAGGTGGCCTCTATCTTTTGAGCTGGGTGGTGATGCCGCTGCTGTTTTTCAGCATTGCCAAAGGTAAGCTGCCGACCTACATCCTGCCGTGCTTTGCACCGCTGGCAATTTTGCTGGCTGACTATGCCGTGCAGTCGGCAAAAACCGGCGGCCGGGCGTTACGCGCCAATGCGCTGATAAACCTGGCGTTCGGTGCACTGGCCGCGCTGGCGGTGTGGCTGGTACTTTCGCCGTGGGGCCTTTCTCACCGTCCGGTGTTCCAGCCGTCCGAGGGCTTTAAGGTGGCGCTGGGCGGTATGGCGTTTTTATTCTGGGCGCTGATGGGGGCCGTCACCTTTATCGGCCGCGGCAGAAACTGGCCGCTCGCCGCGCTGTGCCCGCTCGGTATTGCGCTGGCGGTGGCATTGGTTATCCCGGATAAGGTGGTCAGCTCTAAACAGCCGCAGGAATTTATTCAGGCAACGCAAAAGCAGCTGGAGGACAGCCGTTTTATTTTGTCTAACAATAGCGGAATGGCCTCGGCGGTCGCGTGGCAGCTGAAGCGCAGCGACGTGGACATGTACGAACAGTCCGGTGAGCTGACCTGGGGATTAAGCTATCCCGACAGCCGCGACCGGCTGGTGGCGAGCGATCGGTTTGCCGACTGGCTGGCCGCTCACCGCCGGCTCGGCAATGTGTCGCTGGTGCTGAAACTGACCGACAGCGCTCGCGATGTTGACCCCGGACTGCCCGCACCGGATGAAGTGTATCGTCAGCAGCGGATGGTCCTTTACTATTATCACCAGCAACCATGAATATTCTGCTGATCGTGTTGGTCAGTCTGCTGAGCTGTGCCGGGCAGCTGTGCCAGAAGCAGGCAACGGCAGTTGACGGGAATCCCCGGCCACGGCGGCATCTGTTGCGGTGGCTTGGCATGAGCGTACTGCTGCTGGGGCTGGCGATGCTGGTCTGGCTACGGGTTTTACAGGAGGTTCCGGTAGGGGTGGCCTATCCGATGCTCAGCCTGAATTTTGTCCTGGTCGCGCTGGCTGCTCGCTGGCTGTGGCATGAGCGGCTGTCGCTGCGCCACTGCTGCGGCATTCTGCTGATCGTGGGCGGCGTGGCGGTGATGGGCGGGTATACCTGATGGGCTGGCTATGTGCTCTGGGCAGCGTGCTGCTGGTCAGCGCGGCGCAGCTGTTGATGAAATGGGCGATGATTCAGCTGCCGCCTATCGCTCGGCCGCTGGACTTCGCTGCCGCTATTCTCGCTTTTTCACCGCCCGCGCTGGCGCTGCTGGCTGGTTTGTTCGCCTATGCGTTTTCCATGCTGTGCTGGCTACTGGCGCTGAAGCGTCTGCCGCTCAGCCGCGCTTATCCGCTGCTCAGCCTCAGCTATCTGCTGGTCTGGGGGGGCGCGCTGCTTATCCCTTCGCTCAATGAATGGTTTGTCTGGGGCAAGCTGGCTGGCGGGGCGCTGATCCTCGCGGGCCTGCTGCTGATATTCTGGCCGGACAAAAAAGACCGTTAACCGGCTAAAGGCGTTATGATTGCCGGGTTTTGGGATTTCTAAATTAGCAGGTTATTTAAATGATGGATAAAAATCGCCTTCTGGAGGTTCGGGAGGTCAGCTTTGCGCTGCAGGATAAGCTTCTGCTGGCGCCGCTGTCCTTTTCGCTGGGCAAAGGGGAGTTCCTCTGGCTGACCGGTCCGTCCGGAGCAGGGAAGAGCACGTTACTGAAAATTATTGCCTCGCTGCTGGAGCCGTCATCGGGTGAGGTGATCTTCAACGGCCAGCCGCTGGCGACGTTAAAACCGGAGCACTATCGGCAGCAGGTTTCCTACGTTTTCCAGACCCCGGTGCTGTTTGGCAGCACGGTGTATGACAATCTGGCGCTGCCGTATCAGATCCGCCAGCGCCCGCCGCAGCGGCAGGCGATGATCGACGGCCTGCAGCGGCTGAATCTGCCGGCTGCCGCGCTGGACCGCACCATCGACCAGCTTTCCGGTGGGGAAAAACAGCGCGTGGCCCTTCTGCGTAATCTACAGTTTCCGCCTGATATTCTGCTGCTGGATGAGGTAACCAGCGCGCTGGATGAGGAAAATAAGCAGGCGGTACATCAACTCATTGATGAACAGGTCGGACAGGGCACCGCCGCGATCTGGATCAGCCACGATCGTCATGAAACCGATAACGCGCAGCGCATTCTGACGCTGTCGGCACCGCAAAACCGGGGGCCGCATGAACCAGCATAATATTACCAATGAATCGCTTGGCCTGGCGCTGGTACTGGTGCTGATTGCTCTGCTGGTCAGCAGTAAAGAGAAACTGGGGCTGGAAAAAGACATCGTCTGGAGCGTGGCGCGGGCGATTGTGCAGCTGGTGATCGTCGGCTATGTGCTGAAGTACATTTTCGAACTGGACAACGGCTGGCTGACGGTCCTGATGGTGTTGTTTATCTGCGTGAATGCCGCGCTGAATGCCAAAAAGCGCAGCCGGGCGATCGATAACGGTTTTCTGATTTCGTTTGTGGCGATAACGCTGGGCACCACGCTGACCTTAACTATTCTGGTGCTGAGTCGGGCGATTGAGTTTATGCCGATGCAGGTCATTCCGATCTCCGGCATGATCGCGGGTAATGCGATGGTGGCGGTGGGGCTGTGTTTCAGCAATCTTAATCAGCGCTTTGCCGATAACCGGCAAAAGGTGGAAGAGATGCTGAGCCTGGGGGCCAGTGCGCGGATCGCTTCAGGTAGCATCGTGCGCAGCAGTATTCGCGCGGCGATGATCCCTACCGTGGATGCCGCTAAAACCGTAGGTCTGGTTAGCCTGCCGGGAATGATGTCCGGGCTGATTTTCGCCGGTATCGATCCGGTGAAGGCGATTAAGTATCAGATTATGGTGACGTTTATGCTGCTGGGGACGGCCAGTTTGTCGACTATCGTGGCTGGTTATCTTGCCAGCCGGCGCTTCTACACCGCGCGTGTGCAGTTGAAGCCGTGAAGTCATCACGTAGTACGGTAGCGTATTTGGAACGTTTTCAGGCAGCCGTGTTGCCCGTCAGTCATTGGTCAGGCTGGCAGCTAACGGGCCGCTCTGCTTTGATCTGAAATGATGCGATGTAGATGCCAATGCTCAGGCCCCAAAGGGGCCTGAGAACACCGCTCTCGCACAGTTTTAATACACGAACGTTAGAAATTAACGTTAGCGCTAAGACCGCCGATAAAGGCGTTTTTCACTTCACTGACAGCGCCCGGAGAGGCGACGTACTGCAGGTTTGGCCGCAGGCTGAACCAGTTAGTCAGGCGCGCGTTATAGTAGATCTCGTAGTTATATTCCGAACCGTGCTGGATGGGCAGATAGGTCGGGCTGTGATAATTACTCTCCCCGTTTTCTTCATTAATACGATGCTGCATGCGCCCGTAGTTGCTGTTGACGTGAATGCGTGCCGCACCCATGCCAATTTCATCCTGTGAGCGGGCGGCGAACGGTCCTTTCCAGACAAAGGTCATCGCCTGATAGTTATCGGTTTTCGAGGTGCGTCGATCGTTCATCACGCCCTGTACCGTCATACTCAGGCCACGTTGATTATCACCGTCCATCGCCGTCAACTGCTGTTGCAGCAGCAGATAGCCGCCGTAGGCGTGGGCATCGTCGTTATAGCTGCCGTTGCGATAGCTGGAGTACTTATCGCCGTTGACCGATGAGTAATACACGCCCATACGATAGTTGCCCGGCAGTTTTTCAGGCCCGAACACCGGCTTCCAGCCCAGTTCTACCGGGACCATATTGCCGAGCGTCGGGCTGGTATCCAGGCGGAAGCCGTTCCCGGTATCGTAGTTGCTGGCGGTCTGATTGTAGAAGCCGACCTGCAGGAAAACTTCTGGCGTAAAGTTAAGCTTCACGCGGCCGCCCCACTGGGAAACCGGCCAGTTAAACCAGCGATCGCCGCGCCAGTTTCCCGGCTGCCCGCTGCCGAACGCCAGGTTTTCAAAATTGCTCTGGAAGGAATCAAAATCTTCGCCGACGGTAACACGACCGGCTTTCACTTCGATAAGACGATCGAAGAAGCCTTTATTCATCCAGAACTGAGTCAGGCGCCAGGTCTGACCGCGACCATAAACTTCTTCTACCGATGACAGGCCGCCGGTGCGGGGATCGTTAATATGTTCGGTGAGGTCGTGGCCGTTACGGCTGGTGACGGTGAACTGGAACTGGGTATCGTCCCAGTTGAGCAGTTTCTCTAAATCGAGAGTCGTACCAAACGCCCACTGATCGGTATAGCGGGCGGTGGTTGATGTTTTATAGCCGCCGGCCAGATTGCTGGCGGATTCCATGGTGTAGTTCACCTGGAAATCCACGCCGTCGTCTTTTAACTGCGAACGAAGGCCGCCCCAGTCACCGAACATATAGGATGAATCAACGCTCAACGGTGCCATGTCGGCCCGGGAAACCGTAGAGAACATCACCAGGGCACCGCTGCACACTAGCGCGAGTGTTTTCATTCTCCGAACTGTATCTGCTTTTCTTTGCATAATAATGACCTTTTTTATTATCACCCGACGGTCTTGCTTCACCGAATTCCATTAACGGTTAACCGCCGGGCGCGTAGAGATAAAATGCTGTTGTCATGCCTGCCGTAGTCAATGTTTTACGACTGCTGTATGACAGCATGTAAACAAGTGGCAGGGATTATATTTTTGTGCGGAGAATGCTTAGCGAAGTGAATTTATTGTATGGAAATAATTAGCATGGTTACTATTTATTTCTGTGACAGGTAATATATAGCGTGAGTCCCGCCAGTTTAGCAGTGTAATTAACCGGCGGGTAAAACTTAAAACTTAATTTCAGCGCCCAGACCGCCAACGAACAGCCGTGAGTTGTCTTCTACAGCTCCGGGTTTGGTTGTTTGTTGCAAGTTAGGATGAAGAATAACGTGGGGCGTTAAATGATAGTTATAATAAAGATCGTAGTTAAACCCTTCGCCGTGCATTAGCGGCTCCGGCCTGCGATCCTGATAATCCGGCATGGGGGATAAGCTGTTGGCGAGAGGTTTAGCAGTATTAGTATTTGGATAAACAGATGATGTCTGCTGTTCGGGTATATTATTCAGCGTTAACGGTTTTGCGCAAAGCGTGCTGCTGAAGAACAGCATCGCCAGTGCGGCAGTGCTGGAAAACATGGCATAGCGCCAACTTTTTGAGGATGATAGCCTTTCCATATGTGACCCCCTTTATCGATACCATCAGTGGTGAAATCCTTTTTGTTCTCGTTGTCATTCCACCATGCCCCTCGGTGACGGTTTCTCTCAAAAATGCGTTTTAAGGACATTTTTATGATATTGAGGGCAGACAGCATCAACTGATTTTCACCTGGTAGAGGGTTAAGGTAAGATGTCCTCAATGCAATTGAAGGGAGTTTTGATAAGTATTGATCAGGGAGGGAGTCTATGAGAAGACTACTGTTTGCTATATGGTGTGTGTTTTCTTTTGTCTTATCTTATTTGATATTCTTTTTATTGATTACATTTATTCAAATCAATATTATCCCGCGTGAAATGCTGGAAAATTTTCTCGAACTTTTATCAATGACCGGTGATGTAGCCTTTACCCGCTGGCTCTATTTCTCAGGAAGTGGGTTATCGTTACTTTTAGCTATTATGACCTGTCATGAAGTGTGGGCGATGCAGCATCACGCTGAAGCCTGAAAATAAACGCCCGTTCGCGGGCGTTTTTTCGTTAATAGTTTCGCGATTTTAACGGGTTAACTATCTGCGGCCGAAAATTTTAGCCGCCAGGAAACCGACCCCGGCTGCAATCGCCAGTGAAACCAGCGGAGAGTCTTTGGTCTTGGTTTTCACACAGTCCAGCGCATCATCTATGGCGTAGGATGCCTTTGCCGCCTGCTGGCGGACTTTCCCCTTAAATTCATGCTCAGGAGAGTCGACGGCTTTGCCAAATTCTTCCTGGCCTTTGCCGAGAGCTTCTTCCGCTTTATCGTTCGCTTTATCAAACAGACTCATACTGCCTCCTTTGATGGCATGATTTCCTCATGTGGGATAATAAGCGTAGCCCACTGAGGGCAGATGAGTGTCGGAATTTGTATGAAAATATGAATTTACGTTTAACCGGATGTAAAAAAGGGTGGATCGCTTGATCCACCCTGAATGTTAAATATCAGTGATAACCTTCGTCCGGCTTAATTTTCCCGCGGAAGACGTAGTAGCTCCAGAAGGTGTAAACCAGAATCACCGGAATAATCAGCAGACCGCCAACCAGCATAAAGCCCTGGCTCTGCGGTGGCGAAGCCGCATCCCAAATGGTAATCGACGGTGGGATGATGTTTGGCCAGATGCTGATGCCGAGGCCGGTAAAGCCAAGGAACACCAGTGCGAGTGTCAGCAGGAACGGCGTGTAGTGCGCATGGCGCTTCAGTGCGCTGAGCAGGCCCCACGCAGCGGCCAGCACCAGCACCGGAACCGGCAGGAACCAGAACAGGTTAGGCAGGCTGAACCAGCGGTGCATAATGTTCTCGTGCAGTAGCGGTGTCCAGACGCTGACGATGGCAATCACCACCAGCAGCGCCAGCAGCAGCGGCTTGGTCAGCGCGGTCATTTTGCGATGCAGTTCATTTTCGGTTTTCATAATCAGCCAGGTGCTGCCCAGCAGCGCATAGGCCAGAACCAGACCTACTCCGCAAAACAGGCTAAACGGCGTCAGCCATGCCAGCGCCGGGCCACTGTAGGTACGGTTGGTGACTTCGAAACCGTTGATCACCGCGCCCAGCACGACACCCTGGCTGAAGGTGGCAACAAACGAGCCGCCGATAAAGGCTTTATCCCAGAACGGACGGTGTTCTTCGGTTGCCTTAAAGCGGAACTCAAAAGCCACGCCGCGGAAAATCAGGCCGATCAGCATAATCGTTAACGGTGCGGCAAGTGCAGTGGTGATCACCGCGTAGGCTAACGGGAAGGCACCAAACAGCGCGGCGCCGCCGAGGATAAGCCAGGTTTCGTTGCCGTCCCACACCGGGGCGACGGTATTCACCATCATGTCGCGCTCTACCGGGTCCTTATTGAACGGGAACAGGATGCCGATACCGAGATCGAAGCCATCCATAATGATGTACATCAGGGTGGCGAAGACAATGATGGTAAACCAGATAATGGAGAGATCGATTCCCATCTTATTTTCCCTCTTCCGATGAATTGAGTTTTTCCTGCACCGCCGACAGTGGGCGAGAAGGCGTGTGCGAAGTCCCCGGTCCACCTTCTGGCGTATGGTCACCTTCACCTGCCTGTGGACCTTTTTTGATCAGGTTAGCCAGGTAGGTGTAGCCGATGCCGAACACGGAGATATAAACCAGGATAAAAGCGATCAGCGAGATTGCCATCTGCAGCGTACTGTGCAGCGAAACGGCATCGCGGGTGCGGAGCAGGCCATAAATGACCCACGGCTGGCGCCCCATTTCCGTGGTAATCCAGCCTGCGACCAGCGCAATCAGCCCGGATGGCCCCATCAGCAGCACAAACCACAGGAACGGACGTGAGGTGTAAAGACGCTGTCCGCGGCGCATCCACAGGCTGACAACCCCCATCAGAATCATCAGCATGCCCAGGCCAACCATGACGCGGAATGACCAGAATACCACCAGCGAGTTTGGACGATCTTCTTTCGGGAAACTCTTCAGTGCCGGAACCTGTTTATCGAGGCTGTGAGTCAGAATCAGGCTGCCGAGGTAGGGAATCTCCAGCGCATAGCGGGTTCTTTCTTCTTTCATGTCCGGGATGCCGAACAGGATCAGCGGTGTGGCTTCACCCGGTGGGTTTTCCCAGTGTCCTTCAATCGCGGCAATCTTGGCTGGCTGATGTTCAAGCGTATTCAGGCCGTGTGCATCACCGATCATCGCCTGAATCGGCGACACGATCAGCGCCATCCACAGCGCCATTGACAGCATTTTGCGAATGGCGGGCGTATCGTTTTTACGCAACAGGTGCCAGGCTGCCGAAGCGCCGACGAAGAACGCGGTCACCAGGAAAGCCGCAACGGACATATGCAGCAGTCGGTAAGGGAATGACGGGTTGAAGATGATCGCCATCCAGTCGGCAGGGACCACGATACCGTTTTCCACCGCGTAGCCCTGTGGCGTTTGCATCCAGCTATTGGAGGCGAGTATCCAGAAGGTGGAAATAATCGTTCCCAGCGCCACCATGCAGGTTGCAAAGAAGTGCAGTCCACGGCTGACGCGGTTCCAGCCAAACAGCATCACGCCGAGGAAGCCGGCCTCAAGGAAGAATGCGGTCAGGACTTCATAGGTCAGCAGCGGGCCGGTGATACTGCCGGCAAACTGCGAGAATCCAGCCCAGTTGGTACCGAACTGATAGGCCATCACCAGGCCGGATACCACGCCCATTCCGAAGTTGACGGCAAAGATTTTTGACCAGAAATGATAGAGGTCGCGATAAACCTCGTTTTTGCTTTTCAGCCACAGACCTTCCAGTACCGCAAGGAAACTGGCCAGCCCGATGGTGATAGCGGGGAAAAGGATGTGAAAGGCTACGGTAAAGCCAAACTGTATCCTTGCCAGGTGATACGCATCTAATCCGAACATTGCTTACCTCGATCTAACATAATACTGCCTTTTATTTTTTTACCCACAATTAACAAATAGACTACATTATGGAAAAGTGAAGGTGGATAATTGCGGGATTCTCATCGACTACGGTTTGATCCTAAGACCAAATCAGGTGAAGGAGTAGTAACAGTAATATTGATCGCGGCTATAACAGCAATCATTATTACGTTGAAGTGTTTCGCGGTGAGGTTAAATCGCTGGCGGAAAATGTTAAAGCATACTGGTTAAATGATGATTGGATGTGAATGAAATGTATAATTATGATGAATAAGGGTTTTTTGTCTCTGTCGGTTCGGGGGAAATACGAGGGAAATTTCTTCTTGAGAAGAAAGGTCGACGTTCATTTTATCGTTTTTTTATAGCTGCGAGGGATATAAATATAATTTTGTGGAACAGTATGGATATAATAACCACAGAAAATATAAAGGTTTAGTGAAATATGTAAACTGTGTGTTATTTTTTTAGAGTGTAATTGAAATTGTTAATTTATCTGCATTTTTAGAACCTTACCTCATCCTGCTATTTTCAACACCTCCCCGGAAAATGTTAATAATGTAATACATAAAAACACGCATATTGAAATATTTAGTTACATTTTTATGCGATTTATCTGTTCGATGATTGTCGAAAATCAAGATTTCACTGTGCGGAATATGCGCATTAGCCGCAGTGCAGACCGGCGTGCTATAACAGCGATACAGGGCCACCGTCGGCCATTTTACAGGGGAGGGAAGATGGATATTCTGCTGGCGCTGTTGCCGGTTTATGCGGCCTACTTACTGGGAACGGCCAGCCCGGGCCCCAGCAATATGGCCATTATGGGGGTGGCGATGAGCCAGGGGCGACTCCCTGCTCTGATGCTGGCTGCCGGTGTGATCAGTGGTTCGCTGTGCTGGGCGCTGCTGGTCGCGACCGGACTGTCGACGCTGCTGCTGGCGTGGGCGCAGGCGGTGACGGTGATTAAGATCGTCGGCGGAATCTACCTGCTTTGGCTGGCGTTTAAGGCGGCCCGCAGCGCAGCACACAGCAAGCCAAACCAGCCGAACGCAGCCGTAACGATGCCAGTCTCTTACCGCGCGCTGTATCGGCGTGGTTTACTGCTGCACCTCAGCAATCCGAAGGCGATACTGGTGTGGACAGCCATTATGTCTCTGGGGATTCATGCTGGCGCTTCACCGCTGCTGCTGCCGCTGATTGTCTGTGGCTGCGCGCTGCTGGGCATCTTAGTGTTTGGCAGCTACGCGCTGCTGTTTTCTACTCAGATGATGAGCCGGGGCTACCAGAAATGCCGTCGCGGAATTGAAGGCGTGTTTGCGCTGTTCTTCACGGCGGCGGGAATTAAGCTGCTGTTCTCACGCTGAGCGTCCAGCGGCGGCTGCATAAGCTCCGCCGCTTTTGCCGATGATCAGGGCTGGTAACCTGCCAGCTCGGTTTCCGGCATTCCGGCTTCACGTGCTGACTGACACAGCTGCTGCCAGCTGTTGGCATCAATCGGAATACCGTGCTGCTGACGTTCGGCGCGCTGTTCTTCTTCCCATTCACCGGGCACTTTAATCGGGTGTTCACCTGCCTGCGGGGAGGCTTTCGTCCAGTCAATAAACCGTTGTGCTTCCTGCTGCATTTCCGGTGCATCGAACGCGGCAGGGTCCAACACGATACTGGTCATACAGTTGAAAATCGCTGCGGATGAGGTTTGCAGCGAATCCTGGTGGGTGGTTTTGCCGCCGGAAAGTGCGCCACCGAGAATTTCACACATCACCGCCAGCGCATACCCTTTATGCAGGCCGAATGCCAGCAGAGAGCCGTAAGGCGTTTCATGCATCACGGCGGGATCGCAGGTTGGCTGGCCGTGGTTGTCAATCAGGTTCCCCTCGGCAACCGTTGCGCGCTTATTCCACGCCACGCGGGTTTTACCGTAGGCAATGCCGCTGGTGGCGAAGTCCAACAGCAGCGGCGGCTGGCCGGGGCGCGGAAAAACGGCGCAGAACGGGTTAGTGCCAAACCGGCGGTCGCTGCCGTTAAAAGGAGCGACGAGCGGATCGCCAACGACGTTGACAAAGTGGAACGAGATAAATCCGGCGCTGGCGCACATCTCGGCCCAGTGACCAATACGGCCGATATGGTGAGAATTACGCAGAGCGATGGCGCACATGCCCAGCTCGCGGGTACGGCCAATGGCCAATTCCATCGCTTCAGCGGCCATCACCTGGCCAAATCCCTGTTGGCCATCAACCGTTAACACGGCCCCGGTATCCTTGACGATCCGCAGTTCACAATTTTGTTGCAAATTTCCTAACGCGCGGGAGGTCATATAGGTAGGGATCATGCCCACGCCGTGGGAATCATGGCCGGCAAGATTGGCGGCAACAAGATGATCGGCAATTTTTCTTGCTTCAGACTCGCTACTGCCAGCATGCTGCCACAGGCTGTTAACCATCTGGTGCAGTTTAGCGGGGTGAATACGAATTTCGTCCATCGTTACGCTCCATGTTTAGCCGTCGGGTGACGGGGTTTTATTGGCCTGCTGCGATGAGTATCGCAGTATACAATTGACCATATCCTATCCGTCTTGTGACTGGGGAGCGTAGCGTTTTTATAAAAAAAGCCCACGAAACGTGGGCAAATAAAGCTATTTCTCGACTTTACCATTGGGTGGTACAGGGGCATGGTCGCACAAATTCTGTATAAAATATAATTGGTTATATAGATCGATTAGTTGATATCGATCTTATAAATCGATTACGGAAACAGCTGAACAAATTCCGTTACGAAAGCCGTTTCACTGACGTCTGAAGTTTACACTTTAGTTAGTGAGGCTGATAAAAACCGGCCTTGATCATTTCGTCACGGAGCGCCTGCGTTATTTGCCGGTTACCTCCGGTGACGGGATAAATCACATTATTTACAACATCATCCAAGTAGTGCTCTTTAAACTCCTGGCAGGTGAGTTGCGTGCCGCCTTCATCATTGATAGCAATCGAACCTTTGATATGGTTTCCCGCATCTTTGGCTGTCAGGCTGTAACGGCCCATGCTGGTATTGATTGTGCTCATAGGGATCTCCTTGTATACCCTGCCTCTTTCAAGCACCCGGTTTGATAGTTGCCGGACAATCCGTTCCCTTTAATGAGCTTGAACAGAGTGGGTATAACGGTCAGGGTGAAGTTGGTAACAAGTGAGTCCTTAAGAAAGATGACTTCATAAGTTTAGCTATAAAGCGCCGCATCCGGAGAGGATGTTCCGAGCAAAATGACAGTTTGTGATGGCAATCGCTAATAAATGAATGGTTATGTAAAGGTAAATTGCATCGGGTGTAGTGAACATCATGGCCACTACACCGTGATGCAGGGGTTTAACCCGCAATAGTGATATCTATATTCATTGCTGCCAGCTCACGACTGGCGGACGCCGAAAGATGTGGATCGGTGATTATGCCATCAAACTGTTCGAGCGGTAGTGCCAGAAAAGTGGCAATTTTATTGTATTTTGAACTGTCGGCCAGCAGTACCCGTTTACGGCTTACTTCGCTGGCAGCACGCTTAACGGCAATTTTTTCCTCATCCGGCGTGAAGATTCCGCGCGTGCCCCAGCAGGATGCCGAGATAAAAGCGATGTCAATGGACAGTCCGCGCAGGGCCTGAGCGGCGGCTTCTCCAACGCTGGATCGGTTATCGCGACACAGGGTGCCGCCGGTGTGGATCATCCTGCACTGGCTGCCATCAATCAGAAAATTGGCAATGGCGAAATCGTTGGTGACGATCAGCAGATCATCACGAACGCTGAGTTCGCGGGCAAGCGCCAGCGTGGTGGTGCCTGCGTCCAGATAGAGGCAGCTGTTACGGGGAATATGCTGGGCTGCCGCAGCGCCGATGGCTTGTTTTTCCTGGCTGAACATACTGGTTTTATCCAGATGCGAAGGCTCACTGGATAATCGCTCCGTAGAACGCACACCACCGGAAACCAACATTACCGCTCCCTGTTCTTCCAGCTTTTGCAGATCGCGGCGAATCGTCATATGGGAGACCGCCAGTCGTTCGGTCAGTTCGGCAATACTGACTACGCCACGTTCCTGCACCAGCGATAAAATTTGTTGATGGCGTTCAACGGGTATCATGAACTCTCCTTGCGAATAAGCGGCGTAACCTGCAAACGGTGTTGAAAAATGTCATCGGCTCAGCGATACAACACCACAATTTTTACCAATTTATCACGCCGAAGATTTTCCGTCACAGCTTTTCAGCCAGTGAATTCACCTATCCTACTGAATAATGATGATTTTATTTTCATAAATATTCTTTTTCCACTGTTAATCTATGTGAACCTTGTTGTCCTTATTGTTAATTATTGTGATGAGCATCACCAAGTTTGCGGTTTAAAACGCCTATACTTCACACAAGAAAACAAATTATCACCAAAATTAACACGGAGAGCGTATGTCAAACGCAGCATCAATGTCGGTTTGTGTCGTTGGCCTCGGTTCTATGGGCATGGGCGCGGCGCAATCCTGTATTAAGGCAGGCCTGCGGACCTGGGGCGTGGATCTCAATCCACAGGCATTGCAAACCCTGCGCGATAGCGGCGCACAGGCGGCAGAGAGCCGTGCGGATGATTTCGCCGACCAGTTGGATGCGGTGCTGCTGCTGGTGGTCAATGCCGCTCAGGTTAAGGCCATTCTGTTTGGTGAAAATGGCCTGGCTTCACGCTTGAAGCCGGGGGCCGTCGTGATGGTTTCCTCGACGATTTCTTCCGCCGATGCGCAGAGCATTGAACAGCAGCTGGCGCAGCACCAACTGATCATGCTGGATGCGCCGGTTTCCGGTGGCGCGGTGAAAGCCGCGGCGGGCGAAATGACGGTGATGGCTTCCGGCAGCGATGCTGCCTTCGAGCGCCTGCAGCCGGTGCTGGACGCGGTGGCGGGCAAGGTGTATCGCATTGGCAGTGAAATCGGTCTTGGCTCGACGGTGAAGATTATTCATCAGCTGCTGGCCGGGGTGCATATTGCGGCCGGAGCAGAAGCGATGGCGCTGGCGGCACGTGCGGGTATCCCGCTGGATACCATGTACGACGTGGTGACGAACGCGGCGGGAAATTCATGGATGTTTGAAAACCGCATGCGCCACGTTGTTGACGGTGATTATTCGCCGAAATCCGCCGTCGATATTTTCGTGAAGGATCTCGGTCTGGTCGCTGATACGGCGAAAGCACTGCACTTTCCGCTGCCGCTGGCCTCAACGGCGTTCAACATGTTCACCTCCGCCAGCAACGCAGGCTACGGCCGCGAAGACGACAGCGCGGTGATCAAGATCTTTAGCGGCATTACGCTGCCGGAAAAAAAGGAGCAGAAATAATGCGCCTGGGTGTGATTGCTGATGATTTTACCGGTGCTACCGATATTGCCAGTTTTCTGGTGCAGAACGGTATGTCAACGGTGCAGGTTAACGGTGTGCCGCAGGACGAGCGCCAGCTGGATGCCGAAGCGATTGTGGTTAGCCTGAAGTCGCGTTCCTGCGCGGCGGAAAAAGCCGTTGAGGATTCCCTTGCGGCATTGGCCTGGCTGCAACAGCAGGGTTGTGAACGGTTCTATTTTAAATACTGCTCGACCTTTGACAGCACCGCGAAAGGGAATATTGGCCCGGTCACCGATGCGTTGCTGGCCGCGCTGGGTGAAACGCAGACGGTGATTTCGCCGTCGCTGCCGGTGAATGGCCGTACCGTCTATCAAGGGCATTTGTTCGTGATGAACCAGCTGCTGTCCGATTCAGGTATGCGCCATCATCCGGTTACGCCAATGACCGACAGCAATCTGCTGCGGCTGATGGAAGCACAGGCAGCGGGTAAAGCCGGGCTGATCGCCAGCCAGACGCTGGATCGCGGTGCTGAGGCGGTACGGGCAGAGCTGGCCGAACTGGCGGCAGCGGGCGTGCGTTATGTGGTACTGGATGCGCTTAATGAACAGCATCTGCTGACTCAGGGGGAAGCGCTGCGTGAGATGAAGCTGGTGACCGGCGGTTCCGGGCTGGCAATTGGTCTGGCGCGGCAGTGGGCAACCAGCGGCTGGGATCGCGAACAGGCGCAGGCAGCGGGTAAACCGCAGGGTGGACGGGCGGTGGTCATCTCCGGTTCCTGTTCGACGATGACCAACCGTCAGGTTTCCCGCTACCGTCAACAGGCGTCCTCGCAGGCAGTTGATGTGGAACGCGCGCTGCAACAGCGCGAGGCCTATGCACACGAGCTGTGCGACTGGGTGGCGAAGCATGGTGATGAGCCGCTGGCGCCGATGCTGTTTGCCACTTCTGAACCGGAAACGTTGCAGCGGATTCAGCAGCAGTACGGTGCACAGCAGAGCAGCGAGGCCGTTGAGCAGCTGTTTGCCAGCGTAGTACGTGAACTGCAACGGCGGGGCTGGCAGCGCTTTATCGTTGCCGGAGGCGAAACCTCGGGCGTGGTGGCGCAGACGCTGAACATTGATGCTTTCCACATCGGTCCGGTGATTTCCCCCGGGGTTCCGTGGGTCAGATCGGTCACGCAGCCGGTGTCCCTTGCGCTGAAATCCGGTAATTTCGGTGATGAAAACTTTTTTGCCCGGGCGCAAACGGAGTTCGTAGTATGACTGAACAGCAGGCACGAGAAGAAATGGTCCGACTGGGGGCCTCATTTTTCCAGCGCGGATATGCCACCGGTTCGGCAGGGAATTTATCGATGCGCCTGGAGGACGGCACGCTGCTGGCGACGCCGACAGGCTCCTGCCTTGGTGAGCTGGTGGCCGAACGACTGTCGAAGGTCACTCCGGAAGGAGAGTGGATCGGTGGCGATAAACCCTCGAAAGAGATCAGCTTCCACCGTGCGATCTATCAGAACAACCCGGAGTGCGGTGCCATCGTGCATCTGCACTGCCTGTATCTGACCGCACTTTCCTGCCTGGAAGGGCTGGACAGCAAAAACTGCATTCGCCCTTTCACGCCGTATGTTGTGATGCGCGTTGGCGATGTGCCGGTTGTTCCTTATTATCGTCCGGGCGATCCTCGTCTCGGTGAGGATCTGGCGAAGCTGGCGCCGAACTACCGGGCATTCCTGCTGGCGAATCACGGACCGGTGGTGGTGGGGAAAACGCTGCGTGAGGCGGCGGATAATACCGAAGAACTGGAAGAGACTGCCCGACTGATATTTACCCTGGGCGATCGCCCTATTCGTTATCTGACCGATGACGAAGTGGCTGAATTACGGAGCTGAAGACATGCCTAAGTTTGCTGCTAATCTGTCTACCCTGTTTAACGAACTGCCTTTCCTTGAGCGCTTTGATGCGGCGGCAAAGGCTGGCTTTAAAGGCGTTGAATTTTTATTCCCTTACGATTACGACGCGGCGGTACTCAAAGAGGCGCTGACGCGTAATAACCTGGAGCTGGTATTGTTCAATACCGCACCGGGAAATGCGGCGGCGGGAGAGTGGGGCGTTTGCGCTATCCCGGGGCGCGAAGACGATGCCCGTCGCGATATCGATCGTGCGCTGGAGTATGCGCTGGCGCTGAACTGCCGCCAGGTCCACGTGATGGCGTCGGTGGTGCCGCCGGGTGCCGACCGCGAAGCCTGGTGCCAAACCTTTATCGACAACGTACGCTATGCGGCTGACCGCTTTGCGCCACACGGTATTCGCGTGCTGCTTGAGGCGCTGAACCCGAAAACCAAGCTGAACTATCTCTACTCCAGCCAGTATCAGACCCTGGACATCGTTAAGCGCGTCGACAGGCCCAATGTTTTCACCCAGCTCGATCTGTTCCACGCACAGCTGGTGGATGGCAACCTGAGCCATCTGATCGCCGATTACGTCGGTCAGTACCAACACATTCAGATTGCCTCTGCGCCCGATCGCCATGAGCCGGATGAAGGCGAGCTGAACTATCCGTGGCTGTTCGATCTGATTGATCGCAGCGGTTATCAGGGCTGGATCGGCTGCGAATATTTCCCACGTACTACCACTCTGGAAGGTCTGGGCTGGTTCGACGCCTGGAAATAATCTGACGTTATGACTCACCACGCTGCGCAAATTCTGCGCAGCGTCGGGTTTCTGTTGCCTGAATCTGGCTAAATGCCAGGGAAAAAGCTGCTGCTAACAGTGCTCTAAAGTACTGAAATAAAATAATTATTGAGGCTTTTTATGTCTACCGCCCTGTTATTAACCATTGCCGTTGCCAGCGTGCTGATTTTGCTGCTGCTGGTCATCAAAGCTAAAGTACATCCCTTTGTCGCCTTGCTGGTGGTTAGCCTGCTGGTCGCCATCGCCACCGGTATTCCCGCCGATAATATTATGAAGGTCATTTCCGCCGGAATGGGCGGCCTGCTGGGATCGATAACCATTATTATTGTGCTGGGTGCAATGCTGGGGGCGATTATTGAATGCTCCGGTGGCGCAGAATCCCTGGCCCAGCGCTTTACCCAGGCGCTGGGAATTAAGCGTACCGTTGCGGCGCTGACCATGGCGGCCTTTATTCTCGGCATTCCGGTGTTCTTTGAAGTTGGCTTTATTATCGTTATTCCGCTTATCTATGGCTTTACTAAGGTGGCCCGCGTTTCACCGTTGAAATATGGTCTGCCGATGGCCGGTGTCATGCTGACAGTGCACGTGGCGCTGCCAACCCATCCCGGTGCGGCGGCAGCGGCGGGGCTGTTAGGCAGCGATATGGGCTGGCTGATGTTGCTGGGTATCGCCGTTTCCATTCCCGTTGGCGTGGTGGGCTATTTCGTCGCGAAAGCGATGAACCGCCGTCAGTATCAGCTGTCGGTCAGCGTGCTGGAACAGTTACAGCTGGCTAAGCCGGAAGGCAGCCAGAGCGCGAAAGATGAGCAGGCTCCCGGCGCCTGGCTGATTTCCTCACTGATCGTCGTACCTATCGTGCTGATTGTGGTGGGCACCCTGGCACACAGCGTCCTGCCTGAAGGCAATGTCATTCGTCAGGTGTTAACGCTGGTGGGAACGCCGGCTATTGCGCTGCTGATTGCGTTGGCGCTCTCCGCCTGGCTACTGGGGCTGCGCCGCGGCTGGAGCCGCGACAAACTGAGCGATCTGCTGGATCGCGCGATTCCCAGTTCGGCGGGGGTAATTCTGGTGGCCGGTGCCGGTGGCGCATTCGGTAAGGTACTGGTTGAATCCGGCGTAGGTAAAGCGCTGGCACTGTCGCTGGAGACGATTAATCTGCCGCTGATCCCGGCTGCGTTCCTGCTCTCGCTGGCGCTGCGTGCCTCGCAGGGGTCGGCCACCGTGGCGATTCTGACCACCAGCGGGTTATTAACCCAGGCGGTGACGGGGCTGAGCGATATGCAGCTGGTGCTGGTGACGCTGTCGGCCTGTTTTGGCGGGCTGGGGCTTTCCCACGTCAATGACGCCGGTTTCTGGGTTGTGACCCGCTATTTAGGCCTGTCGGTTGCCGACGGCTTGAAAACCTGGACGGTGTTAACGACCGCAATGGGCCTGACCGGTTTTGTGCTGGTGTGGCTGCTGTCGGCGGTGCTGTGACGCGCAAATCTGCGAAGCGGTAATCTTCTTCTATACTTAAGCCACAGGGACTTACTGATGAGTCCTGTGGCTTTTTCCTCTGAAGGAGACGAAGAATGAAAATTATTCTCTGGGTCATCGCAATTATTTTTATCGTCGGTCTGTTAACGATTACCGGTGTCTTTAAACTTATTTTTTAATTTTTATTCCTGCCTCTATTCCGGCTACGCGCTATATTTAGCGCGTGGTCGGAATTAAAATGCAATCCTGGCTAAAAGTGCTTTTAGTTTTTTAAAATGTAACTTGTTTTGTTTTTTCTGCTGTAAATATCGATGATTTATTTCTGAATAAATATCGTAATTTTTATTTTCAACTAAACGTCAACATACCCTCTGCATGCGCTGAAATATTTTTTTTGCAGGATATACTCGCAGAACTTATATGGAGTAAAGTGCCAAGGAGATATGATGACGACTAATGAAGAGCAGCTGTTGCAGGATGAAGCGAAGTATTGTTCGTATGGCGATACGGTTCATTACGTTAACCCCCCGAAAATATTTGACCGCTGTCAGGGAAGCTTTCTGTTTGACGCGGAAGATACTCCCTATCTCGATCTGCAAATGTGGTATTCAGCGGTTAATTTTGGCTACGCTAACGCCCGGCTCGATAATGCGTTAAAAAGCCAGATCGATCGGCTGCCACAGTTGGCCAGCCAGTATCTGCATCCCACCAAAATCGAGCTGTCAAAAATTATTGCTCAGGATATGGAACGTAAGTTCGGCCTGCCGGGAAGAGTACACTTTAACGTGGGCGGTTCGCAGTCCGTTGATGATTCCCTGAAGCTGGTACGAAATTTCTGCAACGGTAAAAGCCGGATGTTTGCCTTTGAAGGTGGCTATCACGGTCGTACGCTGGGTGCATCATCCATTACCTCCAGCTATCGCTATCGCCGTCGCTTTGGTCACTTTGGCGAACGCGCTCAGTTTATTCCATTCCCGTATCCGTTCCGCCGTCAAAAAGGCATGACGCCTGAAGAATATGCGGAAAAACTGGTGGCCGATTTTGCCCGCCTGTTTGAAAACGAGTACCACGGCCTGTGGGACCCTAAAGCGCAGCAGGCAGAATTCGCCGCTTTTTATATCGAACCCGTGCAGGGCACCGGCGGCTACGTCATTCCACCGCGTAACTTCTATCCCGCGCTGAAAAAGGTGCTCGATCAGCACGGCATTCTGCTGGTGGTGGATGAAATCCAGATGGGCTTCTATCGTACCGGCAAGCTGTGGTCGATTGAACACTTTGGCATTACTCCGGATGTGCTGGTGTTTGGTAAAGCGCTGACTAACGGGCTTAATCCACTGGCGGGCATCTGGGCGCGTGAAGAGATGATTAATCCGACCACCTTCCCGGTAGGTTCCACCCACTCGACGTTTGCCTCGAACCCGTTGGGCACCGCCGTTGGTCTGGAAGTGATGCATATGCTGGCAGAGAAAGATTATGAACGTCAGGTTATGGAGAGCGGAGCCTATTTCCTTGAAGGACTGAAATCGCTACAGAGCCAGCATAAAGAGATTGGTGACGTTGACGGTCTTGGTCTGGCACTGCGTGCGGAACTCTGCGGACCTGATGGATTCACGCCTGATAAAGCACTGCTCGATAAAATGGTGGATATTGGCCTTTCCGGTACGCTGGAGTATCAGGGGCAGAAAACCGGACTGGTTCTGGATGTGGGGGGATACTATAAAAACGTGATCACCTTTGCACCATCCCTGGAGATCAGTCGCGCTGAAATCGATCAGGCTATCGTGCTGCTGGATCAACTACTGGTTCGGGCAAAACGTGAGCGGTAATCCTCTGCATATGATGAAAGACGGGTACGTCAATCAGTTGGAACCGGCGGGGCTTATTTCGGCGTTTGCACTCCATCCGCCTGAAGGATTTAACGTGCGGATTGCCGAAAACGGCCTGCCGATATTTACCACCCGGTTCGATCTGTTAACGACCGTTGAGCCCGCGCTGCGCCAGCGGTTAGCCCGCTGGCCCGGTTTCCCGGGCTGGCGGAAGTGGCTCACGCTGGATACCTGTTTTATTGGGGCAACGACCAGCGAATATGCCTGCCTGCCACGTCAGCAGGAGCCGGCTGCGTTGCTGGGATGGATTGAAAACCACTGCGGTAATAAGCATTCTCTGACCATTATTAAAGATCTTCCCATTGCCTCGCCGCTGCTGTCAGCAGCGGATAACGACTACAGTCGCCGCCTGATAGCGGCGGCGGAAGCGCAAGGTTACATTTGTGTGGAAGGGCAGGCGCTGGCGGTTGTTCCAATTAATTTTACCAGTACCGATGAGTTTCTGGCGCGCATGTCCCGTAGCCGGCGTCGTAATCTTCGCCGCAAGCTTCGCAGCCGTGATGAGCTTCGTATTGAGGTGATTCACTGTGGTGAAGAACGCCTGGAAGATCCCCACTGGCGTGCTCAGCTCTATCAGTTCTATCTTTCGGTGTGGCAGCAGAGTGAGGTGCATTTTGATTTGCTTAGCGCCGCGTTCTTTGACCATTTGCTGCTGGACCGGCACAGTGCCGGAAAACTGTTCTGCTACTGGCACGAAGATCGGCTGGTCGGTTTCAACCTTTGCTATCAGTTTCAGGGCCGGCTGGTGGATAAGTATATTGGCTTCGATTATTCACTGGCGCTGAAATTTAACCTCTATTTTGTCAGCTGGTTTGTCAATCTGGAGTACGCCATCGAGCAGGGATTGCAGGAATACGTTGCGGGCTGGACCGACCCGGAAGTCAAAGCCAGCCTCGGTGCCAGCTTTACCTTCACCCGGCATCTGGTGCGCGTGCGAAATCCGCTCCTGCGGGCAGCGGTGCGCTATTTCCGTCACTATCTGGAGGGGGATAAAAAGTGGTCCGATCCTCCCCCTGGCTGACGGCAGAAGATCGGCCACTGGTGCTGGATTTCGATGGTTCGGTGGCCGGACTGGATCGGGCAACAGTACTGCCGCTGTCGGACTGGCAGCAGCGGGTCCGCTTTGGGGCCAGCTGGGGCGACTGGATAAAGCTAATGGCCGCCAGTCGGGATCTGTTGCCCGAGCGCTATGGCTGCGTTTTCACCGGAAGTGGGGACTACCACCATCTCAGCTATTTGCTGTTACAGCGTCTGCCAGCGGACCGCCCGGTGCAGCTGATTATCTGCGATAACCATCCGGATAATATGCTCTATCCTTTCGGCATCCACTGTGGCTCCTGGGTTTATCATGCCAGTCGTTTGCCGCAGATTAGTCAAATACACGTGCTGGGTATCTGTTCATCCGATGTTGGTCTGAGTCACGCCTGGGAAAATCATCTGCGCCCTCTGTTATCTAAGAAGCTGCACTACTGGAGCATCGGCGTGGATACCCGGTGGCTGAACTGGCTGGGTGCAGGAAAGTGTAACCACCGTTTTGATAATCCGGATAATTTACTGTCGGCATTTTTACGTCAACTAAGCGACGATCCGGTTTATCTGTCACTGGATAAAGATGTTCTAAGCAAGCAGGTGGTACAAACCAACTGGGATCAGGGATGTTTTGAGCTAAAACATCTGGAATTACTGATTCAGGCCTGTGCCAATCGGCTGGTTGGAATGGACATCACCGGAGAAGTCTCATCATGTGAGTATCACAGCCGCCTCAAACGCTGGTTAAGCGCCGGTGATGGCCAGCAGTTGATATCGGCCAGTGAAGCTGCTGAATGGCAGCGTTCTCAAAACCGTCTTAATCAACGGCTGCTGACTTTTGTACAGCGAGCTTCAGGCGGTTAATGCCGCGCGCAGCACGGAAACAATCTGTGCAAAATCATCGTCTTCAACCCAGTGGCTGTTGCTGATGCTCAGTGAGCGAGCAGCAAAGTCTTCCGCATTGGGTATGGGGGAGGGCAGACATAATGGCATAACGGCGGGATAGCCGAGTAATGTATGAATAAACAGCCGGGTCACGCCTAATCCGGCTGTCCAAAGGTGCTGCATCGCACGATCGCGGGAGGCTCGGTCAGGCATCAGCAGCAGAAAAAATGGCCACACTCCCTGTTGGTGCGGTCCATCCTGCAGGACCGTTACGCCAGCAAGCTGCCTGAGCTCGGCGAGTCTGCTCTTCGCCCGCAGGCTGTTTTGCTGTTGCCAGGCTGAAAATCGAGTCAAAGCCGAGGCGGCGACTCGCTGACGATAGTGGCCCAGAGTGTGCAAAGGGATATCGTCTACGGTGAAATCATCGCCAACGGCGGTAACCGCATCGCCACGGTTTAACGCACTGCGAAGCTGCCGGCCATAAACCCAGTCCAGCCTGTCAGGATGATACATCAGCCGATAGCCCCAGAGTTCGATGATACGGCGCAGCTCCCAGCCCGCGCGCCAGGGTAAATCGTGGGCGATCTGCCGTTCCATCTCTTTTTGCAAGTCAGTAGAGCGGCTGAACAGCACTCCTCCCTCTGCCGTCGTTAACCCTTTTCCCATCGCCAGACTGAAAAAGCCAATGTCTCCCGCCAGGCCGACGCTTTCGCCGGCATTTTTTGCGCCCATTGATTGTGCTGCATCTTCAATGACCGCCGTGTCGTGGGCAGCCGCGATTTGAATCACGGCAGCCGTATCGGCCACCCGGCCAGCATAGTGAGTGACTACGATAGCCAGCGTTTGCGAATCACACAGCTGCGCCAACCGCTCCCTGTCGAAATTAATGCCACCGTACTCCATATCACAGGGGACGATTTTGAGCGGAGGGCAATAATATGCAGCGAGCGCTACCAGCGGGCAGGTCCAGGCGGGGACAATAATACGATGTCGATTGGGCTGGCGCCGCTGTAAGGTGCGCAGGGCAATAATCAGTGCAGCAGTACCTGAGCAGGTTAACAGCGGAGGAGGAATACCCAGTTCCTGCGCCAGTCGATCTGAAAAATCAGCGCGAGGTGGGCGTAAGTCGCGCCAGAGCAGCGGCAATCCGGCGGTTGGCGGCAGCTGGCGTCGAAAAAAAGAACGGCTCATTGTGCCTGCTGTTCCGCTTCAGCCTTAACATGGGCAATTTCACCTATTGCCAGGAAGAGTATTCCGGCGAGGATCAGCAATCCACCGACTATTTTTATAAGTGTCAGGCTGTCATCGAATAGCCATACCGATAACAAAGTGACGCTGATAATTTCAAGGTGGGATGCGGCAAAGGCTGGCCCAATGGGGGCGTATTTCAGCAGCGTCATCCAGGTGAAAAAGGCACCGGCATAGCCTACAAATGCGCCATAAATCCACGGATGGCTGAATACGCGAGAAAGCCACGCGGAATCCATAGTGAGTGGAAATGCATGGATAGCCGCTGCTTTAAAACTGATCTGAGCCAGCGTGTCGAAAATCATCAGTGCGAGGAAACCAACAATGTAGAAACGTTTCATCAATTAATTCCTATTATCGCTACGCCCAGAGAAATCAACAAAATACCGATTACCCGCCAGCGGGTCAGCGATTCTTTAAACCAGATGCGCCCGGCGAGCATAATGGTGACAATGCTGGTTGAGCCAAGGAGCATGCCGACAGAGAGAGGAACAAGCGTGAGGAAGGCCAGCCACAGTAAAAACTCCAGGATATAACACGCCATACCCAGCCAAAGCCACGGCCGTCGCAGCATAAATCGCCACTGTTGCAGCCCTTCATAGTGCACGCTGCCGCTGGCTGCCGCTTTAAATGAGAGCTGGCCCAGGCTGTCGACAAGTATATTCAGTAACCACAATATCAGGGTGAGGTGGCTCATAGTACATCACTCAGCGTAAGCGCCGTGTTAACGCTATAGCGGCGAATGAATGCAATCGAACGTTGAAATAACTCCTGCCGATCGTTATCGATGGTAATCATATGATAGCTATTGGGGAGCAGTACCATTTCCACCGGACCACTGACGGTATCACGCACCAGTTCTGCATTACGGCGATGAGAAATATCATCGTTGCTGGCATGCAACAGCAGGCAGGGGGTGTGAATATGGCGTAACTTGCGGCGGACGTTTCGCGATAGCAGTAAAAATTCGTTGAGTGAAGGCCATGGATTACCCGGCAAACCGGCTTCAGCGCTATTACCACCTTGCATTTTGTCGGCGATTTTTTTTCTCAGGACTTCGTTTTGAATACCGTAAGGCGGTTCTTCATTAAACATTTTGTGGCGACCCACATTTAGCATTCCAGCCAGCGGAAGTAGCCAGGGCGCGGCAAAGCGTGAGAGCGGCGGAATGCTCCACCCGTCGTAGCGAAACGTCACGCTATAGGCCAGTACACCTGCGACTTCTTTGGGGTGAGACGCGGTATACTTTAATGCCAGAACCGCTCCCATAGAGAGACCACAAACGAAAAGCGTATCAACCTGTTTGCGCAGTATGTCTGCGCCGTCGATCACGCTTTGATACCAGTCCTGCCAACGGGTAGCTATCAGGTCTTCAACGCTGCCACAGTGCCCGGCAAGCTGCAGGGCATAGACGGTATATCCCGCGCGATGAAATTCACGAGCCACGCCACGCATTTCAACAGGGGTTCCCGTGAGCCCATGGATCAGTAGCACGCCGATCCGCCCGGCAGGCAGCAAATAGTCGTGCTTTGCGATCATGAGATCTCCTGAGATGAGATCAGCAGTGATTCTTTTGCAACCAGTCGTTCAAGGCAGGTGCGTGCTTCTCGAAAACTGTTAAATGGTGTATGTGGAATTCCTGTCTTCTGGCAATGAGTCAGCAAACTTTTTTTGGCCAGTACATGATCCGCTATGGAGGCCACGCAAAAATCGGATCGCCCGTCGCCTATGGTGATAAATTCGTCGTAATTTAACATTTTCGCCACCCGGCATTTGCAGGTGCCACTTGCATATTGGCAGTCAGGGGAAAAATGCGGAAAGCTGATGCGCCAGCCCCGGTCGCTAACCTGTTCAAGATGGTTAGCAATCACCGGCAGACCAGCAATATTGTTGTTGCGTAAGATATGTTCGATCGCATAATCAAGACCATCACTGACGACATAAAGCGGTATCGCCTCAGCTTTCGCCCATCGGGCAAACCGGCAAAACTCAGAATCGATTTTGATTTGATCCAGGCAGGCATCTATCTGATGGCGAGAAGCATCAAGTAATGATATTTGCCCACTCAGACACTCTCTGGAGCCTATTTCAGCATTTATCCAGCGTTTCTCCAATAATTGCCAGTCAGGATGACCCAGTTTTTCCATTAATGTATCAGTGACATCAGCACAACTAATTGTGCCATCAAAATCACAAACAATAATCCAGTGTGAATCCGTGCGCGTGATAATGCCGGATAATCCCTGCTTTTTCATATATAGCGTCCGACGGTTGATTTGATAAGTACGGTGTTGAACAGATATAGAGAATGATCAATTAATTAACGGAGGCAGTCTATAATAAGCAGGGTAAATAAGACATAAACGGGGTTGTCACATAAACCATTCAGCATGCAACCCCCCTTTAAAAGGCACGAATTGTATTTTAATTCACAAAAATAATTATAAGTTCTGAATGATATTTTCAAGCTGTGACAAAATGCAAATTATCCCGTTAATTCTATTGGCATCGCGTTCTCAGGCGCGTTTAAACCTCATGAGGTCGGGCATCAGTGGGGAGGATTACTGTTTGTTTAAAGCTTGATTAAGAGCTTTTTTGGCAAGTGCTGTGGATAAGGCTCTGGAAAGGATGGATAAACCGGCACCAGTATCCTGGCTGTTTAGCTGTTTACGACAGCAGGCGCAAATCGCGCCGTGATGCCCACCGCTGCTGTTGCCTACGGTAAAGAAGAATTTTGTACTGCCACATTGTCCACACCTTAACATTTTAATCACTACAGCCTCCCTGTCTTCTGATGGATAAGAATTATCTTATCAAATTTCAGATGGATATCCATAAATAAGATTAATTAGTTTTTTATGGGATCTTATTTAGCTAAGCAATTGATTTTAAAGTTCTTATTGGGATATTGGTATGTTTATTGATCTTTTTTCTTCGATCGATTAGTAAATTAATCATGATTTATATGATTTAGCGTAAATTTTGTTCACTTTGGCAGTAAATATGGTTGAACGAGATTAACAAGGGTTCATAAAGCGCTGCTTTCCGTCAGGGTCGACTCGAAACTGTTGGTTTTTTGAACCGGAATAAGAAAGGTGGCTATGTTTTTTTTCATTTATATCAACATGTTCTAATTTTAGTGAAGTATCCTGCCTGCATAATATAGAGAAAAAACAGGAGTTAATGGTGTCTTTAAGTGGAAACGCTATAATTAACATTATTAGTCTAATGTTGGACGGGCCAAAATTTTGGGCCCTTACAGGAAGTTGATTCTTAATCATTCCCGGGGAGAAGTGAGAATTATTATGACAAGCCTGAAGAAATATCTTTTTTTACTGCTGCTGAGTGGTTTTCTTTCAGCGGGCGCACAGGCCTCTAAGTTGAACGATGCGGTAGCGGAAGGATGGCAATCTTTAACTGATAACCTCAGTCAGACATGGAACGATCCGCAGACCGTAGACCTCTACATTCCCGCTATCACCTGGCATAACCGCTGGACCTATGACAAAGATAAAACCGATCGTTATAACGAGCGCCCATGGGGTGCGGGATTCGGCGTTAGCCACTATAACGAAAAGGGTAACTGGAATGGTCTGTATGTGATGGCATTCAAAGATTCCTATAACAAGTGGGAGCCTATAGGGGGTTACGGGTGGGAAAAAACATGGCGACCGCTGGCCGATGATAACTTCCATCTGGGCGCAGGGTTCACCGCAGGGGTGACGATGCGCGATAACTGGAATTATATTCCTATCCCAGTGGTATTACCTCTTGCATCAGTAGGTTATGGCCCGGCGTCATTTCAGATGACCTATATTCCGGGTACCTACAATAACGGTAATGTTTATTTTGCCTGGCTACGTTGGCAGTTTTAACGGAAGAAAAGTGCGAAAAAAATGAGTGATGTTAAAAAAAGGCGATATTTATCACTTTTTCATCATTGTCTACTGGACAAAAGCCTTCGCAATTGCTGTACTAGATACCGACACAGTTTAGTGTCCATTTTTCATGTAAAGGTAATATAGATGTCTAAGATCAAAGGTAGCGTTAAGTGGTTTAATGAGTCCAAGGGATTCGGTTTCATTACTCCTGAAGATGGTAGCAAAGACGTGTTCGTACACTTCTCTGCCATCCAGAGCAATGGTTTCAAAACTCTGGCTGAAGGTCAGCGCGTAGAGTTCGAAATCACCAACGGTGCCAAAGGCCCATCTGCTGCTAACGTTGCCGCTATTTAAGTTATCAGACAGAATTTTTAAAACCCGCCTCGTGAGGCGGGTTTTTTTTCGCCTGAAGATCGGGGTTTGAAATAAAACCGGCGTTCTGAGCGTGATAACGGTGGCCCGGCGCAGGGATGATAAGCCGGACCGCAGTGCGCTAATGTGAGAAAAACAGCAGCAGCCAGGCCACTGTTGCTGAACAGGCCAGTAGCATAGCAAGGCTTTCAATCGGGGTGCGGGGAAGCCAGTTCATCTTGAGTGCCTCTTACAGTGGGATGAGCTGAGTCTGCCGAAAGATTATTAAGGAAACATTAATCGGTCGCCCTGGCGGCTGACAAATCCCATCCGTTTCACTTAGGATTACACTTATCAGCATTTGTAACATTAGGCTGTGATCTGGCCCCTTGCGGGGATGGCCGGGCTGAGGCTATAAACAATGACAGGTTTTTTCTGTTAGCGTTTATCGTATTAACAGCTGGCTTAGTCTGGAGAGTGTGGATGAATATTCGTCTTGCCGAATCAAGAGATGCTTTTGCCCTGAGTGCGCTGCTGGCGGAGTTGGGCTATGAGGGTACTGCTCCGTTTATTGAGCGGCGGCTGGCACAGCTGATCGCGGATGACACCGAGCGTTTGCTAATGGCAGAGCAGGGTAATACGGTGCTGGGATTCCTGTCGTTGCATTTTATTCCTCAGCTGGCGCTGGCGGGGGATTTTGCCCGTATCAGCTATTTCTGCATCGCCGAAGGCGAACGAAGCAAAGGTGCCGGGCAGCAGCTGCTGGCGTATGCAGAACAGCTGGCCCGCGATCGCGGCTGTGACCGAATGGAGGTTCACTGCCATGAGCGACGCGAAAAAGCCAACGCCTTCTATCTGCGCGAAGGGTTCACAGAGTCACCGCGCTACCACGTTAAGGAGCTGGGCTGAACGATGAAAGTTGCCGCCGGGCAGTTTGCCGTACGCCGCGAATGGCAGGAAAACGCGGAGATTTGTATCGGGCTGATGCATGATGCCGTGGGTGAAGGGGCGAGTCTGCTGGTACTGCCAGAAGCCGTACTGGCTCGGGACAACGACAATCCTGACTGGGGTGTGCGCTCGGCACAGCCGCTGGACGGACCGTTTGTTAACCAGCTGCTCTCAGCCAGCCAGCAAAATACGCTCACGACGATACTCACGCTGCACGTGCCTGATGGTGAAGGTCGGGTGTTCAATACGCTTATCGCTATTCGGCACGGCGAGATTATCGCCCGCTATAACAAGCTGCATCTGTACGATGCTTTTGCCATGCAGGAGTCCCGCAACGTGAGTGCGGGTGATGAGCTGCCGCCGCTGATTGATGTCGAGGGCATCAGGGTCGGGCTGATGACCTGCTACGATTTGCGTTTCCCTGAGATGGCACGGCGGCTGGTTCTGGACGGTGCTTCGCTGCTGGTATTGCCCGCCGCGTGGGTAAGAGGCCCGCATAAAGAGATGCACTGGGACGTTCTGGTCACTGCCAGGGCGCTGGAAAATACCTGCTACGTGCTTGCAGTCGGGGAGTGCGGCCCACGCAATATTGGCAACAGTCTGCTGGTCGATCCACTCGGCATTGCCACGGTCAGGGCGGCTGAGGTTCCCGCTCTGCTAACGGCAGAAGTAGACCCGCAGCGGATTGTGGCCGTGCGACAGGCGCTGCCGGTGTTGGCTAATCGACGTTTTGCCCCACCGGAACTGGCCGTTAAAAATCGCTGACGGATCGTATCCTGTTACAGATTGCTGCTGCACCCGCGCCGTTTCTCCGCGTTAAAATCAGCTGATACGGGGACTTTCCCCACTGCTTAACGCGAAGAAGGTAGATATGGAAGGTTTAAGTATCGGCAAACTGCTGATTGTTGGCGCGCTTATCGTCCTGCTTTTCGGTACCAATAAATTGCGCACGCTGGGCGGCGATTTAGGTGCTGCCATTAAGGGGTTTAAAAAAGCGATGAGCGACGATGACACCGCTGCGAAGCAATCTGTGTCTGAAGATAAACCGGCCGAACAGCAAACTCGTAAAGAGTGAGCAGGATTCAGGCAAAAAAAAACGGATGACTGGGTCATCCGTTTTTTTATGCCCGCAGCGCGGAATTACTTCACTTCCAGCCCTTTGGCCTGCATATCTGCATGATAAGAAGAACGTACAAACGGACCACAGGCTGCATGGGTGAAGCCCATATCCATGGCTGCGGCCTTCATTTCATCAAACTCAGCCGGGCTGACGTAGCGCTGTACCGGCAGGTGGTGACGGCTTGGCTGCAGATACTGGCCCAGCGTTAACATAGTGACGCCGTGGCGACGCAGATCGCGCATCACTTCAACGATTTCTTCGTTAGTTTCGCCCAGTCCGACCATCAGGCCTGATTTGGTCGGGATACTCGGATGCGCTTCTTTAAAGCGCTCCAGCAGTTTCAGTGACCACTCATAGTTCGCGCCCGGGCGCACCTGACGGTAAACGCGCGGCACATTCTCAAGGTTGTGGTTGAAGACGTCAGGCGGGGACGCGTTAAGGATTTCCAGCGCGCGGTCCATACGACCACGGAAGTCCGGTACCAGCGTTTCAATTTTAATGTTCGGGCTCTTCTCACGAATGGCGGTGATGCAGTCAGCGAAATGCTGAGCACCACCGTCACGCAGGTCATCACGGTCAACGGAGGTAATTACCACGTAACGCAACGCCATATCCGCGATGGTTTGCGCCAGTTTACCCGGCTCGTTGCTGTCGGGAGTCACAGGACGGCCGTGAGCAACGTCGCAGAACGGGCAGCGGCGGGTACAGATGGCACCAAGGATCATAAAGGTCGCGGTACCGTGGTTAAAACATTCAGCAAGGTTTGGGCAGGAAGCCTCTTCGCAGACGGAATGCAGACCATTTTTACGCATTGCGGCTTTAATGCCCTGAATGCGGCTGGAATCTGCTGGGAGTTTGATTTTCATCCACTCTGGCTTACGCAGTATTTCAGTACGCTCGGTCATCACGGTTTTTACCGGGATCAACGCCATTTTGTCTGCATCGCGGTATTTAACACCGCGTTCCATCAGAATCGGTTTACTCATAGTCTTGCTAGTTCCAGGTTGGATTGCGGCGAAAGTACCCGCTAAACACTAAATGAGTTTGTGGTACACCCTTTAACTATCGGACATCAGCCTGTCTGACCGTCTGCTCCAACGTAAAATTGTATGGGTGAATTCAACTTTTTTTGAAAAAGCATAAAAATTATATCATCTCTCGTTTACAGAAACAGCCTGCCAGTGCGAGAAAGCGTTACAGAATTGTAAATCAGAGCGCACATTTTAGCGGTAAATCGCACTCTTTGCTCCACTGCACGTTGGTAATTGCCAGCTGGCGTGCAAAATTGTCGATCAGCAGCGGCTGAACGGATGCCAGCGTGACCTCAGGACGCAGCGCGTGAATGTGCGTCATCTCCAGGCCGGCATAGCCGCAGGGATTGATGCGCAGAAACGGCGCGAGGTCCATATCGATATTCAATGCCAGGCCGTGAAACGAACAGCCGTTACGAATACGCAGACCCAGTGAGCAAATTTTTTTGTTGTCGACGTAAACTCCGGGAGCATCGGGGCGCGCGCTGGCGGTAATACCGAGTTGGGCGAGGGTGGTGATAATCGTCTCTTCCAGCGCGGTGACTAACTGGCGAACGCCCACTTTGCGGCGCTTAAGATTAATCATCACATACATCACCTGCTGACCCGGACCGTGATAGGTTACCTGGCCGCCACGATCGCTTTGCATCACCGGAATATCCCCCGGCATCAACAGATGTTCAGTTTTCCCGGCCTGGCCCTGGGTAAAAACCGCCGGGTGTTCCACCAGCCAGACTTCATCAGGCGTGGCTTCGCTGCGCTGGTCGGTAAACTGATGCATGGCTTGAGAGACAGGTGCCCAGGGCTGAAGAGCCAGCTGGCGAATAATCAGAGTATCAGGAGACAAAACGCACGATCCGGTTAGAAAAGCAGAAGTGAAGTATAGCGCTGGTGCAGGGCAAGAACCAGTATGCCCGCACCAGATATGGGGTTACAGCACCATCCGAACAATTTCGATTTTGCCCAACTCTTCGTACAGCGTTTCAACCTGCTCGATGTGTGTGGCGGTAATGGTAATAGAAACGGAATGGAAGTTTCCTTTGCTGCTCGGCTTAACGTCCGGAGAGTAGTCGCCCGGCGCGTGACGTTGCACGACTTCAACCACTTGATCGACCAGCTCTGGCTGTGCCAGCCCCATTACTTTGTAGGTAAAAGAGGTAGGGAATTCGAGCAGATCTTTAAGATTGGTTTTCATATGGACTCCGGTAACACATACAAGGAACCCCGTCGCTGCGGGAGTTCACAGATACTAACAATATGGGGATTATACGGGATAATTTCAAGAGACAGACGCATGGCCAACATGCTCTCTTGCAGGGACCGACCGGCGATCGGTCCCTTTGTGTGCGGAATTAACCGAACCAGTGGTGGAACATCAGTTTGATGTAGTCCACGATACGACCGAAGAAACCGCCTTCCGGCACTTCGTTCAGGACCACCAGCGGGTGCTGTTCAATGGTTTTGCCATCCAGCTGGAAGTTGATGCTGCCCACGACCTGATTTTTCTGCAATGGCGCATGCAGTTCGGTATTGCTCAGCGTGTAGCTGGCTTTCAGATCTTTCATCCGTCCGCGCGGGATCGTCAGATAGACATCGTTTTCCACGCCCAGCTGTACGCGATCGCTGTTACCAAACCAGACCGGCTCTGAAGCAAACTCTTTGCCAGCTTTCAACGGCGCCACGGTTTCAAAGAAGCGGAAGCCCCAGGTTAGCAGTTTTTTACTTTCGGTTTCACGGCCTTTATAGGTACGTCCACCCATCACCGCAGAGATCAGACGCATCTGGCCTTCGGTCGCGGAGGCCACCAGGTTATAGCCTGCCGCGTCGGTATGACCGGTTTTGATTCCGTCAACGTTCAGGCTGGTATCCCACAGCAGACCGTTACGGTTCATCTGGCGGATGTTGTTAAAGGTGAACTCTTTCTCGTGGTAAACCGCATACTCATCCGGCACATCGCGGATCAGCGCGCGACCGATCAGCGCCATATCGCGTGGAGAGCTGTACTGACCTTCCGCATCCAGACCGTGAACCGTCTGGAAGTGGGTATTTTGTAGTCCGAGTGCCTTGACGTAGTTATTCATCAGACCAACGAACGCATCCTGGCTACCGGCAACATAGTCGGCCATTGCCACGCAGGCGTCGTTACCTGATTGCAGCACGATACCACGGGTTAGCTGGGAAACCGGCACGCGGTCACCGGGCTTGAGGAACATCAAAGAAGAACCTTTGAACACCGGATTGCCGGTTGCCCACGCATCTTTACCGACGGTAACGATATCGTCCTGATGGATTTTACCTGCTTTGACCGCCTGGCCGATAACGTAGCTGGTCATCATCTTGGTCAGGCTGGCCGGATCGCGCCGGGTATCGGCATTTTTCTCCGCCAGAACTTTACCGGAGTTATAGTCGATCAGGACATAAGCTTCAGCATCAATTTCCGGCACGCCCGGGATCATGGTTTTAATGTTTACGTCATCGGCATAGGCGACAACGTTGAGGCTGAGGGCGATCAGCGATCCTACCGTCAGGCGTTTGATCAGTCGAGAAGAGGTGAAATTGCGCATGTTAAGAACGACAACATCCTGGATAAGTTAAAAAAAGTGACTCACTATAGCAAAATCCTCTGACAGCGACCCGCGCTAAATCAACGGGCCGGGCAGAATCACATTGCATTTGGTGCGACGGTAATAAACGACTGCTGGTTGGCTTCATTTGCCAGCCGCTGCTGCAATGCAGCAGCCTGCTGGCGGGAACTGAAACGGCCCAGCTGAACGCGATAAACATTGCCACGGCTGTCGACTGAGCCGCGGACGCCAAACTGTTTGCCCAGGCTGTTAGCCAGCTGCTGGGCGCGGGTGCCGTCGCTTAGCGCGCCCACCTGCACCACATAATTTCCGCTGCCGGACGCGGGCTGCGAGACTGCCGCTGCCGCAACAACCGCTGGGGGAGCAGAAGAGGCTGCCGAGGCGGCAGGTGCGCTGACCGGCTCACTACCTTCAAGTACGCCGCTACGTAACGGCTGAGCGGCACCGAGGAAGCCACCGCTGCGTACCGGCGCACCAACATTGTCATCGCTGCTCAACGTGCTGTTATCCACCGCGCGAACGTTCTGCTGCTCAGCCTGCTCCGCCGGGGCGGCATAGGTCTGCGGTTGTGACATTGCAGCACCACCGCCCATCGTCAGTCCTGCACCAATTTCGGGGCGAGCGGGGAGGGCGTAGCTTTGTTTTGCTACCGTAGTACCGATTGTACCAGGGCCAGAGAGCGTTCCGTCAGGAGCAACGGCAATATAGTCGAGGCGTACCCGAGTATTGTTGGAGGTATTCAGCCGATCGGCGGCTGCTCGCGACAGGTCGATAATCCGGTCTGGCGTATACGGGCCACGATCGTTAACCCGTACCACAATCATTCGGCCATTTGCCAGGTTAGTTACGCGAACGTAGCTCGGCAGCGGCAGCGTGGGATGCGCAGCGGTCAACGCGTTGGGATCGAAGACTTCACCAATGGCCGTGCGATTTCCACCGACTTCTTCACCGTATGAGGTGGCCAGGCCGACCTGGCTAAAGTTGGAAGGGTCCTTGATGACTTTGTAGGTCTTGCCATTCACCGAGTAATCCTGGCTGGTGCCTGGATTGATCGGCTCATAGCGTGGTTCTGCTCCGCCAATTTCCACCACCGGGCCGTTGTAAGTCTGCTGCTGCGGGGCCGGGGCCTGCTGCTCTGTATCTGTGGTGCAGGCTGCCAGCATGGCTGATGCCAGGGCAATCCAAAGCCAATCCTTACGCATGTCTATGCCTCTTAAACGCTCTTCGACAACAGTTTTCGATGGGTGTGAATCGACATAATGATCCCAAACCCGGCCATCAATACTATCAGGGCTGAACCACCGTAGCTTACCAGCGGTAACGGCACCCCTACCACCGGTAAAATACCGCTGACCATGCCAATATTAACAAAAACATAGACAAAGAAGATCAGCATTAATCCTCCCGCCATCACGCGGCCAAACGTAGTCTGTGCACGAGCCGCCATCATCAGCCCGCGCATGATCAGCAGCACGTAGAGTATAAGCAGGATCAGCACGCCGACCAGTCCCAGTTCTTCCGCCAGTACGGCAAAAATAAAGTCGGTGTGGCGTTCGGGCAGAAATTCCAGCTGTGACTGTGTGCCGTGCAGCCAGCCTTTACCGCGCAGGCCACCGGAGCCGATGGCAATTTTGGACTGAATAATATGGTAGCCGGCGCCAAGCGGATCGCTTTCCGGGTCAAGCAGCATCATTACGCGATCGCGCTGATAATCATGCATCAGGAAGAACCAGAGTACCGGAATAAAAGCCGCCACCAGAATTACGGCAACGGCAATCAGGCGCCAACTCATCCCGGACAGGAACAGCACAAACAGTCCGGAAGCGGCAATCAGAATGGATGTGCCGAGGTCTGGCTGGGCGGCAACCAGCAGAGTGGGCATAAAGATCAGCACCAGCGCGATGGCGGTATTCTTCAGCGTTGGTGGACAGACGTCACGGTTGATAAACCGCGCGACCATCAGCGGTACGGCGATTTTGGCAATTTCAGAAGGCTGAAAACGGACAATACCCAGGTCCAGCCAGCGCTGCGCACCCTTACTGATATGACCGAAAGCATCCACGGCAATCAGCAATATGACACAGACGATGTAAAGATAGGGGGCCCAGCCTTCGTAAACGCGTGGCGGGATCTGCGCCATCACCAGCATCACCAGGATGCCCATGGCGATTTGGCCAATCTTACGCTCCATCATGCCTGGGTCCTGGCCGCTGGCGCTCCACATCACCAGCGCACTGTAAATCAGCAAGGCGACAATGATCAGGCAAAATGTCGGATCAATATGGATTCGGGTCCAGATTGACTGTTTCTGACGGCTATCGTTCATACCGGTTATTCACCTTCATAGCCCGGCGGCGTAGGCGCAGCGTCAGGCAGGTTGGTATTGTTATCGCCCAAAATAATATGATCGAGGATCTGGCGCATGATCGTACCGACGGCCGGGCCTGCGCCACCGTTCTCCAGGATCATCGCAACCGCAACACGGGGATGATCGTACGGCGCAAAGGCGGTCATCAGCTTGTGGTCGCGCAGACGTTCGGTCAGCTTATGGGCGTTATAAGTTTCATTGGCTTTCAGGCCGAATACCTGGGCAGTACCTGATTTAGCGGCGATTTTATACGGCGCATCTTCAAAGCTTTTACGCGCGGTTCCGTTTGGCCGGTTTGCCACGCCGTACATGCCGTCTTTGGCAATTTCCCAGTAGCCGGTATGAATATCGGCGATCGGCGCCGCCGCAGGTTGACGCCACGGGATTTTGGTTTCGCCCTGCATGGTGTCCATCATCAGATGCGGCGTTTTAATCACACCGTCATTAATCAGGATCATCAGTGCTTTATTCATCTGTACCGGCGTTGCAGTCCAGTATCCCTGGCCGATCCCCACCGGAATAGTGTCACCCTGGTACCACGGCTTTTTAAAGCGCTTCATTTTCCAGTCGCGCGTTGGCATATTGCCTGGTGTCTCTTCCACCAGGTCAATGCCGCTCAGGTGACCGTAGCCGAATTTGCTCATCCATTCGCTCAGCCGGTCGATGCCCATATCGTAGGCCACCTGGTAGAAGAAGGTATCCGCCGACTCTTCCAGAGACTTGGTGACGTTCAGGCGGCCATGGCCCCAGCGCTTCCAGTCACGGAAGCGCTTTTCAGAACCCGGCAGCTGCCACCAGCCGGGATCAAACAGACTGGTGTTGCGAGTAATGACGCCTGCCGTCAGCGCAGAAACGGCAATATACGGCTTCACTGTGGAAGCCGGGGGATAGGCCCCCTGGGTAGCACGGTTGATCAGTGGACGGTTTTCATCATGCAGCAGGCTGTTGTAGTCCTTGCTGGAGATACCGTCAACAAACAGGTTCGGGTCATAGCTTGGCATGGAAACCATCGCCAGCAGCTCACCGTTACGTGGATCGGACACCACCACCGCTGCACGGCTTCCCGCCAGCAGCGTTTCTATGTACTGCTGCAGCTTGAGGTCGATAGTCAGATGGATATCACGACCAGCCTGCGGAGACTGCTCATGAAGCTGGCGGATAACCCGGCCACGGTTGTTAACTTCCACCTCTTCGTAGCCGGTTTTCCCATGCAGGACGTCTTCGTAGTAGCGTTCGATCCCCAGCTTGCCGATATCGTGGGTGGCGGCGTAGTTTGGCCATTTGCCTTCTTTATCCAGTCGCTCGACGTCGCGGTCGTTGATCTTGGAGACGTAGCCGAGCACGTGGGTCAATGCCGATCCGTACGGATAGTAGCGGCGCTGATAGCCTTTGACTTCGACGCCAGGGAAGCGGTACTGGTTAACGGCAAATCGCGCAACCTGAACATCGTTCAGACCGGTTTTCAGTGCGATAGAGGTGAAACGGCGTGAGCGTTTACGTTCTTTCTGGAAGGCTTCGATATCTTCGTCGGTCAGATCGACGATCGGCTTCAGCTCCTGCAGCGTTTGCGGCAGGTTATCGACCTTTTCCGGCACCAGTTCAATTTGATAGATGGTGCGGTTTAGCGCCAGCGGAATGCCGTTTCGGTCATAAATTATGCCGCGGCTCGGTGCGACCGGTACCAGCTTGATACGGTTTTCGTTAGAGCGGGTGCTGTAATCTTCAAAGCGGACGATTTGCAGGTGGTAAAGGTTGACCACCAGCACACCGGAGAGCACAAGAATGCCCAAAAATGCGATAAGCGCCCGACGAACAAACAGCGTCTGTTCGGCGGTATAGTCACGAAAGGAGTTACGTTGTAATTTCATCCGCTGCTTTGTCTGTCCGGTTAACCCAGTTCGTTATTCACGATGATAGGGGTGATTCGCAGTAATGCTCCATGCACGATACAAACTCTCTGCAACCAAAACGCGTACCAGCGGATGGGGCAGGGTCAGCGCCGAGAGTGACCAGCTTTGTTCCGCCGCAGCCTTGCAGGCGGGTGACAGGCCTTCCGGACCACCGATCAGCAGGCTGACATCACGCCCGTCCTGCTTCCAGCGTTCCAGCTGACTGGCGAGCTGTGGGGTTTCCCACGGCTGGCCGGGTATATCCAGCGTCACGATGCGGTTGCCTTTTCCGGTAGCCGCCAGCATCATCTCGCCTTCTTTTTCCAGAATACGTTTGATATCGGCATTCTTACCGCGTTTCCCGGCAGGGACTTCGACCAGTTCGAACGGCATATCTTTCGGAAAGCGCCGCAGATACTCCATAAATCCCGTCTGTACCCAGTCGGGCATTTTTGTGCCGACGGCAACCAGCTGCAGCTTCACGGCTTAACTCCAGAGCTTTTCCAGTTCGTAGAGCTTGCGGCTCTCTTCCTGCATGACATGAACAATAATTTCACCCAGATCGACAACAACCCAATCGGCGGCGGCGCGGCCATCTACGCTAAACGGACGCAGACCTGCCAGACGAGCTTCCTGCACAACGTGTTCCGCAATTGAAACCACGTGACGGGTCGAAGTACCGGTGCAGATAACCATGCAGTCGGTGATGCTGGATTTGCCCTGGACGTCGATAGCAACAATGTCCTGGCCTTTCAGATCGTCGATTTTATCAATGACGAAGTCTTGGAGTGCTTTACCTTGCAAAAGGTTCCCCCTTGGGATTGAGTTCGTGTTGGGCTGATGCCCCAAAAAATTAGCGGCGCAGTATAGCATGCGGATTTGGGTTCCGATATAAACCCTCACGCGCGATAAATTCACTGACCGACGGTGGAAGCAAATCGGCATCAGGGTGGCCCTGATGAAGGCGATCGCGGATCTCGGTTGCAGAAATTGAAACCAGTGGCGTTTCAGCCAAAAAAACTTTACCGGCGGGCTGCTGGTGCAGTTCTTCAGGCCGTTTGGCCAGATGCTTCGCAAGCCACTGCTGCTGTTCCGGCGTGGTCATTTCCCTGCTGTAGCCCGGACGCTGGCACACCAGCAGGTGACACAGCGACAGGAGATCCTGCCAGCGGTGCCACTTGTGCAGGGTGAGCAGCGAATCCTGGCCGATAATAAACGCCAGTGGCTGCTTCACTCCGCGTTCCTGGCGAAGTTCATCCAGCGTATCAACCGTGAAAGAGGGCGTGTCGCGCTGCATTTCCCGCAGATCGAGATCGAACAGCGGATTTCCCGCAATCGCCAGCCTGACCATTTCGATCCGCTGTGCCGGAGAGGCTTCCGGCTGTGGGCGATGGGGTGGCACGTTGTTCGGCAGTAGCGTCACGGTATGCAAACCGGCCAGCGCCGCCAGGGCTTCAACGGGTTTCAGATGTCCGTAGTGAATCGGGTCAAACGTGCCACCATAAAGGGCATGAAGCTCTGTTTTATCAGACATCGCAGAAGCTCGCCGGGAAGGCCGGATGGCAAAGGAGCAGTGCCAGCATTTCCAGTTCAGACCATACGGACTGGCCGTAATCCTGCTTGAGCGTCAGTTCAATGCGCGCCAGCAGATGAATGCCCTGGGTCAGGGTCGCAGATGACAGTCGCTGTAGCGCCTCGCTGAACAGCGTTCTGCGGTTTTGCCACACGCGATGCTGATCGAACAGCGTGCGCATCGGTGTGTGGGCCATCTGGCGCTTAAGCGTTGCCAGCAGCAGCAGATCGCGCTGCAGGGTACGCAGCAGGATCACCGGTTCGCTATCTTCATTGCGCATCTGGCGCAAAATATGAAGTGCACGCTTACTTTTTCCGGCCAGCAGAGCGTCAACCCAGTGGTAAGGGGTGAAATGTGCCGAGTCGCTGACCGCCTGCTCAACCCGAGGCAGCGTCAGCTTTCCGTCCGGCCACAGCAGCGACAGCCGTTCAAGCGCCTGTGAAAGCGCCAGCAGATTTCCTTCATAGCAGTAACACAGCAGCTGGCTGGCGGCATCGTCTAACGTCAGCTGCATTTTTTTCGCCCGCGCACTGACCCAGCGAGGCAGCTGTGCCTGCTCCGGTGTCTGGCAGGGGATAGTGGCACCCTGGCTGCTCAACGCCTTATACCAGGCACTGTTTTCCTGCGCTTTGGTCAGTTTAGCCGCGCGAAGGATCAGCAGGATATCGCTGTGCAGCAAGCCAGATAGGGTGAGTAGCTGCTCGTTCATCGCTGCGTTAGGGCCATTTTCCGGCAGGATCAGTAACAGCGTCTGGCGGGAAGAAAACAGGCTGAGTTCCTGGCAGAGCGCGAAAATTGACTGCCAGTCGGTGCTGGCATCCAGCGTGGCACTATGATGTTCGGTAAAGCCCTGCAGCTGGGCGGCATCACGGATAGCATCCTGTGATTCCTGCAGCAGCAGCGGCTCATTACCGCTTAATAAGTAGCAGGCGCGCAGCCCCTCACGGAGCTGCGCGCCTAGCTGTTCAGGGTAAATCCTGATCATCGGGTGTAGGAATCGTCCGACACTGCATTGTCAGAATGCAGGTGATCGACTGAAGATGGCGTACGATCCAGCGTATTGATCGATGAATCGTTCTCTGCCGCATGCACCGTCAGCAGTTTACGCACCAGCTGCTGTGATGCCTGAGTACGCATTTCACTAATGATAATCTGCTGTTCAGAATCTTTTGCCAGTGCGGCCAGCGGGTTATCAAAGAATGAACGATAAACGGTGGTGCTGATCGGGTAGATGCCTTTATTCGGCACCAGTACCTGAGCGCTGACGACCATCATCATTGAGTATTCAGCCGTTTTACCATCCTGGAAGATCGACGCGGTATCGCGATTGATACGCTCGCCCTGAAGACGTAACGATGGCACCTCGGTATTTTTATCCGTGCTATCCAGAATCTTCACATCATTCAGGCGCAGCTGTTCACGCACCGAACGAGCCAGCGGACCATAAGGATCGGACGAATCCAACACCAGCGTTTTCATCTCAGCAGGTACAGAGGTCGTACCGCGAAGATGGTAGCCACAACCAGCGGTGATCAACACCGCCAGGCCAACAAGCAGAGAGACTATCGGATGTCGCACAATTCCTCCTGACATCAACCCACAACCAGGTTAAGCAGTTTACCCGGCACGTAAATAACTTTACGAATGGTAACGCCGTCGAGATATTTCGCCACCAGATGCTCCTGTGCTGCGCGAGCCTGCACCTGCTCCTGAGTCGCGTCTGCTGCAACGGTCACTTTACCGCGAACTTTACCATTAACCTGAACAACCACCAGCAGCGAGTCTTCAACCATCGCTGATTCATCAGCCTGCGGCCATGGTGCATTATCTACTTCGCCTTTACCGCCCAGCGCCTGCCACAGCACGAAGCTGGCGTGCGGGGTAAACGGATACAGCATACGGACAACGGCCAGCAACGCTTCCTGCATCAGCGCGCGGTCCTGGGCGGTTTCCTGCGGCGCACGGAGCAGTTTGTTCATCAACTCCATAATCGCAGCGATAGCGGTGTTGAAGGTCTGACGACGGCCAATATCATCGCTGACTTTGCTGATGGTTTTGTGCAGGTCGCGGCGCAGCGATTTCTGCTCGTCGTTCAGTGAAGCGATATCCAGCGCTTCGGTTGCGCCTTTTTCACTGTGCTCAAAGGCCAGTTTCCATACGCGCTTGAGGAAGCGGTTCGCCCCTTCAACGCCGGATTCCTGCCATTCCAGAGTCATATCTGCCGGAGAAGCAAACATCATAAACAGACGAACGGTATCTGCACCGTAGCGCTCAACCATCACCTGCGGGTCGATGCCGTTGTTTTTCGACTTCGACATTTTGCTCATGCCCGCGTAAATCAGCTCATGGCCAGCGGCATCGGATGCTTTGGTGATACGGCCTTTCTCGTCGCGCTCAACGGTCACATCAACCGGAGAGACCCAGTTACGTTCGCCGTTGTTACCGGTGTAGTAGAACGCATCGGCCAGAACCATCCCCTGGCACAGCAGGCGTTTAGCCGGTTCGTCGGACGTCACCAGACCTGCATCGCGCAGCAGTTTGTGGAAGAAGCGGAAATAGAGCAGGTGCATGATTGCGTGCTCAATCCCACCGACGTACTGATCGACCGGCAGCCAGTAGTTGGCCGCGGCCGGGTCCAGCATGCCTTTATCATAGTCCGGGCAGGTGTAGCGCGCGTAGTACCAGGATGACTCCATAAAGGTGTCAAACGTATCGGTTTCACGCAGCGCAGGCTGGCCGTTAACCGTGGTTTTAGCCCACTCAGGATCGGCTTTAATCGGGCTGGTAATGCCATCCATCACCACGTCTTCCGGCAGGATAACCGGCAGCTGATCTTCCGGGGTTGGCATCACGGTGCCGTCTTCCAGCGTCACCATTGGAATTGGTGCACCCCAGTAACGCTGACGGGAAACCCCCCAGTCGCGTAGACGGTAGTTGACTTTACGCTCGCCGACGCCTTTCTCAGCCAGCTTATTGGCAATCGCGTTAAAGCCGTCTTCAAACGACAGGCCGTCAAACTCACCGGAGTTGAACAGCGTACCTTTTTCGGTCATTGCCGAAGCGCTCAGGTCCGGCGCCGTGCCGTCTGCGGCCAGAATAACCGGCTTAACGGTCAGACCGTATTTGGTAGCAAATTCCCAGTCGCGCTGGTCGTGGCCAGGCACTGCCATCACTGCACCTGTGCCGTACTCCATCAGTACAAAGTTAGCGACCCATACAGGAACCTGCTCGCCGGTCAGCGGGTGTACCGCAAAGCGGCCGGTGGCCATGCCTTTTTTCTCCATGGTGGCCATATCCGCTTCGGCAACCTTGGTATTCCGGCATTCAGCAATGAAGTCAGCCAGCGCCGGGTTCGATGCGGCAGCGGCAGCAGCCAGCGGATGACCTGCGGCCACGGCCAGGTAGGTTACACCCATGAAGGTATCAGGGCGGGTGGTATAAACGCTGAGTTTTTCTTCGCTGTCCGCAACGTTGAACTCGATTTCCACGCCTTCAGAGCGGCCAATCCAGTTACGCTGCATGGTTTTAACCTGCTCAGGCCAGCTTTCCAGCGTGTCGAGGTCGTTCAGCAGTTCGTCAGCGTAGGCGGTGATTTTCACAAACCACTGCGGGATCTCTTTACGCTCAACTTTGGTGTCACAGCGCCAGCAGCAGCCGTCGATCACCTGCTCGTTGGCCAGCACGGTCAGATCGTTCGGGCACCAGTTCACCGCGGAAGTCTTTTTATAGACCAGGCCTTTTTCGTACAGCTTGGTGAAGAACCACTGTTCCCAGCGATAGTACTCAGGCTGACAGGTCGCCAGTTCGCGGCTCCAGTCGTAGCCAAAGCCGAGCAGCTTCAGCTGGTTCTTCATGTAGTCGATATTGGAGTAGGTCCACGGAGCCGGAGCGGTATTGTTTTTTACCGCCGCGCCTTCCGCAGGCAGACCGAATGCATCCCAGCCGATAGGCTGCAGCACGTTTTTACCCAGCATGCGCTGGTAGCGAGAAATCACATCACCGATGGTGTAGTTTCGCACATGGCCCATATGTAGGCGGCCAGAAGGATAGGGTAGCATTGAGAGGCAGTAATACTTCTCTTTACCTTCCTCTTCGGTCACTTTGAACGTTTGCTTCTCATCCCAGTGTTTCTGGACGTGGGATTCTATCTCTTCCGGGCGGTATTGCTCTTGCATGGCTGCCAGTGGTCCTTTTTGAATAGCGCTAAGCTTATTTCTGATTTCATTTAAGATCCGCATAGCATAGCTGATCCCCCCCCAACGCAACAACAGTAAGCGAGCGGCGAGGCGGCATTTCTCTTTAAGCTGGAAGCGCTGCGGCAAATTTGTGCAATGAAAAGCCGGATTTTTTGTACAGGAACTAGAATGATAGGGAAATGCTTTCGTTATCAATAAGGAGAGTCCATGAACAAGGTTGCTCAGTACTATCGCGAGTTTATTTCATCCTTAACGAAGCGCCTGGAGCAGGGCGAGCGTGACATTGATGCGTTGGTAGAAAGCGCACGGCAGCGGATGAATAACCGTGGCGAACTGACCCGCAGCGAAATTGATGACGTTACGCGAGCGGTTCGCCGCGATCTGGAAGAGTTCGCGCGCAGCTATGCTGAAAACGAACAGGAACTCGGCGACAGCGTGTTTATGCGCGTTATTCGCCAGAGCCTGTGGAAAGAACTGGCTGATATTACAGATAAAAGCCAGCTTGAGTGGCGTGAAGTGTTTCAGGATCTGAATCATCACGGTGTGTATCAAAGCGGTGAAGTGGTGGGGTTGGGAAATCTGGTATGTGAGAAATGCCAGTACACTCGCGCCATATATACGCCGGAGGTATTAACCCGCTGCTCAGAGTGTGGGCACGATCAGTTTCAGCGTCAGCCGTTTGAACCGTAGGCTGCGAGCCTGAAAAGGGTGAAATCGGTATCCGGATAAAGTGAAAATATCATTCTCCGGATACCGTTTTTTCAGCTATGAAAAGCCCGTCTTAATGCAGGATTTTCGCCAGGAACTCTTTTGCGCGCTCCGACTGTGGGTTGTTGAAGAAGTCATCCTTCGGTGAATCTTCCACAATTTTACCTTCGTCCATAAAGATCACCCGGTTAGCCACTTTGCGGGCAAAGCCCATTTCGTGCGTCACCACCATCATGGTCATTCCTTCATTCGCCAGCTCGACCATCACATCCAGCACTTCGTTGATCATTTCCGGGTCCAGCGCTGAGGTGGGTTCATCAAACAGCATGGCGATCGGGTCCATGCACAACGCGCGCGCAATGGCCACGCGCTGCTGCTGGCCGCCGGAAAGCTGCCCCGGGAACTTGTTTGCGTGTGCTCCCAGCCCGACGCGCTCCAGCAGCTTCAGTCCTTTCTGACGCGCCTCATCTTTATTACGTTTAAGAACCTTGACCTGGGCCAGCGTCAGGTTTTCAACGATGGAAAGATGGGGAAACAGCTCAAAGTGCTGGAACACCATGCCAACGCGTGAACGCAATTGTGCAAGATTGGTACGTTTATCATTCACCGCAGTGCCGTTCACTTCAATCACGCCCTGCTGGATAGGTTCCAGACCGTTGACGGTTTTAATCAGCGTGGATTTACCGGAGCCGGAAGGGCCGCAGACCACCACCACTTCACCTTTCGTCACTTCCGTTGAGCAGTCGGTCAGCACCTGAAATTGACCATACCACTTAGAAACATTTTTCAGGGTAATCATTTAAACAGTCCTTTTTTTCTTTAAGTAGCTGACCAACAGCGAAGCACTGAGGCTGATAACAAAATAAACCGCGCCGGCAAACAGCACCATCTCAATTTCCGTACCGTTGTTGATTCCAATGGTATCGGCAGTTCGGAAGAAATCGGCGAGGCTCAGAACGTAAACCAGTGAGGTATCCTGGAACAAAACGATACCCTGGGTGAGCAGCAGCGGCACCATCGCGCGAAACGCCTGCGGCAGTATGATCAGCTGCATTGACTGCCACTTGGTCATCCCCAACGCCAGCGCTGCGTTGCCCTGACCACGAGCAATACTCAGTATCCCGGCGCGGATAATTTCGGAGTAGTATGCGGCTTCAAACAGTGAGAAGGCCACCATGGCTGAAATCAGGCGGATATCCGTTTTGGGCGACAGCCCCAGGACCTGCTGAAGGAAGCTCGGTACCACCAGATAGAACCACAGCAGTACCATCACCAGCGGCACTGAGCGGAACAGGTTGACGTACAGGCGGGCAAACCAGCTGACAACGGTAATCGACGACAGCCGCATTACCGCCAGCAGGGTGCCCCAGATGATGCCAAAAATCACCGCCGTAATTGTGATTTTCAGGGTAACAACCATACCGTTCCACAGGAACGGCAGGTTGGGCACGATGGTGCTCCAGTCAAATTCGTACATTATTTTCCTCCCGTATTGCCGGGCAGGCGCACTTTACGTTCAACCAGGCTCATCAGCAGCATAATCACCGCATTGATGGCGATATAGGCCAGCGTAATAGCCGTAAATGATTCATAGGCGTGCGCGGAGTAATCCAGCAGTTTGCCCGCCTGCGCCGCCATATCCACCAGACCAATGGTTGACGCGATCGCCGAGTTTTTCACCAGGTTCAGCATTTCAGAGGTCATTGGCGGCACGATAACGCGATAGGCATTAGGCAGCAGGACGTAACGGTAGGTTTGTGGCAGCGTCAGCCCCATCGCCAGACCGGCGTTTTTCTGCCCGGACGGCAGAGACTGAATGGCGGCACGGACCTGCTCGCACACGCGCGCGGCGGTAAACAGCCCCAGGCAGAGTACCGAACAGGTGAAGAACTGAATATTCGGGTCCAGCTCTGATTTAAACCACATACCGATGCTTTCGGGCAGCAGCTCCGGGATAACCAGATACCAGATAAAGAACTGGACGATCAGCGGTACGTTGCGGAAAAGCTCAACGTAGCAGGTGCCCAGCGTAGACAGCCATCGGTTAGGAACGGTGCGCAAAATGCCAAACAGCGATCCAACCAGCAGAGCGATAATCCAGGCGCAGACTGAGACGGCAACGGTGACCTGGAAACCAGACCATAGCCAGCCAAGGTAGGTGGTATTACCGAACGGGGCCTGTTGCAGGAAGATACCCCAGTTCCAATCAATTGACATAAACGACTCCGGTAAAAAAAGGGTAGCGGCTGCTACCCTGAAGATTGATGAGAGGCCCTGATGTACGCTACGGGGAACGACCGCTTAATACCTTAGCCAGGCTGCGTGACTGAGTGCCACATCAGCCAGGCCGTGTCTGTCCGGGCCTGTGTTCAACAATCGTAGGGCAGCAGACTGCCCTTTATTTTCGTTATTAATTCATTGCCTTGTCGTTAGGAGACTTGAACAGCGCTTTCATATCGTCAGACAGATCGAAGTCCATGGTCATGTTTTTCGGTGGGATTGGCTGTTTAAACCATTTATCAAACCATTTTGCCGCTTCGCCGGACGTCTGTGCCTGCGCGATGGTGTCATCCATCAGCTTCTTAAATTCGCCATCGCCCTTACGCAGCATACAGCCGTAGGCTTCGTGTGACTGTGGCGTGCCGAGGATTTCCCAGTTAGACGGTTTCTTCGCTTTTGCGCGTTCGCCGGCCAGCAGTGCGTCATCCATCATAAAGGCCACCGCGCGGCCGCTTTCCAGGGTACGGAAGGAGTCACCGTGGTCTTTCGCGCTGATAATGCGCATGTCCATTTTCTGCTCATCATTCAGCTTGTTCAGCAGAATTTCAGACGTTGTACCCGAAGTCACTACGACACTTTTCCCTTTCAGGTCAGCGAAGTCTTTAATCGGGCCACCTTTTTTCACCAGCAGGCGGGTACCCACAACGAAGATGCTGTCAGAGAACGCGGCCTGTTTCTGGCGTTCCAGGTTGTTGGTGGTGGAACCGCACTCGAAATCGTAGGTGCCGTTTTGCAGCAGCGGGATGCGGTTCTGTGACGTGATTGGCAGCAGTTTAACCTGCAGGTCAGGCTTGTTGAGTTTCTTTTTGATAGCTTCAACGATGGCGTCGGAGTATGCCTGAGAATAACCCACCACTTTTTGCTGATTATCGTAGTAGGAGAACGGGACGGATGATTCACGGTGGCCCACGACGATGACGCCGTTTTTAGCAATTTTTTCCAGGGTCTGAGTTTGTGCATCAGCGGCCTGTGGTGCAGCGTCTTCCGCATGTGCAATACCGGAGGCAAAACCAGCCAGTGCAAGGCAAAGCCCCAGTTTCCGTAATTTCATGTTCCAACTCCTTTGCAGTTGTGGCGTTAATTAAACTACGCCGACGTGATGTTGTGTGTATTTCCAGCTGTTTATCTGTTTTATGTACAGCGGTTAACGTGGTCTTTCTCAAATAACATAGCCGAATGTTAACGGCAGGATACGAAAAAGTTTCCTTTTTGCGAGTTATGCCGCACCAATCTGGCGCCTGACGGTTCGGGTTGCCTCATGGTGGTGCGCTAAATGCCCTGTTTTAGTGCGCTCGGCGTTTCATCGTGACTTTATTGAGGGCGACACACGTTTTCACGGAAATATTTTGCAATCATCGTGCCAACGGCGGTTTTTTAACAAAAGTGCAGCATAAACGGCGAGCAGGATGATGCATGCGATCGAGAGGGCTACGGCCAGCCAGAAAGCGGAAGGCAGATCGTTGGTGAAGAGGATATATGCGTTTGAAGAACAGAATGTGAAAATCGCAGAGATGGAAAGTAAGAAGTGGTTAAGGCAAAAAAGATCTGGCGAGGGAAAATGTCGCGAAGGTAACAGTAGGAGAGTAATGTGAGTAAGGCACAAAATATGGAGCCAGCGTTGAAGACTGGCTCCGTAAGATTTAACGTTGAGACCCGCGCGAGCGCCAGCAGCGCAGCCCACCCACCGCTGCGAAGAGCAGCGTGATAAACCACACGCCCCAGTTACCGATACGCGCGTAAGGCGTCAGGCCCGTAGTCGGCGTGACTTTTGCGGAGAGTACCTCGGCAGTGAACTGAGGGATAATCTGGCTGATATCCCCTTTGGCGTCCACGATAGCCGTTACACCATTATTGGTGCTGCGCAGCAGAGGACGACCCAACTCCAGCGCGCGCATCTGCGCCATTTGCAGATGCTGCCATGGGCCAATGGAATGGCCAAACCAGGCATCGTTTGAGATTGTAAGCAGGAAGTTAGTATCCGGCTGGAAGTTATCCCGCACCTGCTGGCCCAGTACGATTTCGTAGCAAATCGCGGCGGTCAGATTAAAGCCCGCCACTTTGAGCTGCGGCTGAACGTAGCTGCCACGGCTGAAAGAGGACATCGGCAGATCGAAGAACGGCGCCAGCGGACGCAGCAGCGATTCCAGCGGAACGAATTCACCAAAAGGCACCAGGTGATTCTTCTGGTAGCGGTTGCCGCTGAAGTAGTTGTAAGGCTCTGGACCACCCAGCACGATAATCGAGTTGTAATCGTGGTAGCGATTATTTTCGAGGCGTGAGTCAACAATACCGGTAATCAAGCTGCTGCCGCCGTTGCGAAGCTGCTCATCAACTTCTTTCAGGAACGGCTGTTGGCGCGTTTCCAGATCGGGAATGGCTGACTCAGGCCAGATAATAATCGGCGCTTTACCAACGTATGGACGGCTGAGCGCGGTATAGGTTTTTAGCGTATTAACCAGCTGGTTAGGGTCCCATTTCATCGATTGTGCGATGTTGCCCTGTACCAGCGCCACGTCAACGGTGCGTTCCGGCAGCGGCTGGAACCAGTTGATCAGGCGCAGCGGCCACGGCAGTAAAAGCAGGGCCAGGGCGATGATACCCGCACTCAAGCGCCGCTGATTGGCGGCGAAGACCAACAGACCCGCTATTATCATCAGCAGGAAAGTGATGCCTTCCACACCGAGCAGCGGTGCCAGCCCTTTTAAAGGGCCGTTAATCTGGCTGTAGCCGAACTGCAGCCACGGGAAGCCGGTTAAGATCCAGCCGCGTAAAAACTCTGTTACCTGCCAGAGCACCGGCGCTGCCAGCACCAGGCGCAGCAGCGTGGTTTTTGGGAACAGGCGGTTTAGCAGGGTGGTAAACAGCATCGGATACAGCGACAAATAGGCCGCCAGCAGAACCACAAGGAAGATATTCACCGGCCCTGGCATACCGCCAAAAGTGGCGATACTGACATAGACCCAGTTAATACCGCTGCCGAACAGGCCGAAGCCCCATGCGAAGCCAATTGCGCAGGCCTGCCGCGTTGTGCGGTTCAGCGTCAGCGCCTGGAGCCCGATTAGAGAAACAAGGGCGGCAGGCCAGAAATCATAGGGTGAGAAAGAAAGGGTGCCAGCGGCACCCGTTAACAGCGCGAGCAGCAGGCGAACCCGCTGGCGCTGGCAAATTGAGGCAATTGCCATAAGGTAATTACTCTTCCAGAGTGGGCTGTGGCGAGTTTTCCGGAACCCTGACATGGACCTGGATGATACGGCGGCTGTCGGCCATGGCGACTTTAAACTGGTAGCCGTCGATTTCGATGCTCTCTCCGCGTGCCGGGAGGTGGCCGAAGCCCTGCATCACCAGTCCACCAATGGTATCCACCTCTTCATCGCTGAAGTGGGTGCCGAATACCTCATTAAAGTCTTCAATCGGGGCTAACGCACGCACGGTATAGGTATGACGGCTCAGCTGACGGATATCACGATCTTCCTCATCGTCATATTCATCTTCAATTTCACCGACGATCAATTCGAGAATATCTTCGATGGTCACCAGACCGGAAACGCCACCAAACTCATCAATGACGATCGCCATGTGGTAGCGCTGCGAGCGGAACTCTTTTAGCATGCGGTCAACACGCTTACTTTCCGGCACCACAACGGCCTGGCGGAGAACTTTTTCTATACTGAACGGCTCGGAACTGCTGCTCATAAACGGCAGCAGATCTTTCGCCATCAGGATGCCTTCAACATGGTCCTTGTCTTCACTGATCACCGGGAAGCGCGAGTGGGCAGAGTCAATGATCACCGCCAGGCACTCTTCCAGCGTTTGATTACGCTTGAGCGTGATCATCTGCGAGCGGGGGATCATAATATCGCGTACACGCTGTTCGGCGATGTCCATCACCCCTTCCAGCATATCCCGTGTATCCGGATCGATCAGTTCGTTCTGCTCGGAATCACGGATTAGCTCAAGCAGGTCATCACGGTTTTTAGGCTCACCGTGGAAAAGCTGGTTGAGGATCAGGCTAAAAAATCCCTTTTTACTACTGGGACTGTCGTTATTCTGTGAATGGTCATCGCTCATGGCGTTTTTGAGTTAGTCTCTCTGTTAAGGGATCGGCTGCCCCCGCAGGGGCAAGGCGTACAGCAAGCTGGATACGCCAGTACTTATTCTTTCTCCGAAATGTACGGATCGGGATAGCCAAGAGCAAGCATTATCTCGGTCTCCAGCGATTCCATCTCTTCGGCTTCGTCATCTTCGATGTGATCATAACCTAATAAATGCAGGCTACCGTGGATCACCATGTGCGCCCAGTGCGCCTCCAGCGCTTTTTCCTGCTCCAGCGCTTCCTGTTCTACAACCTGACGGCAGATAATCAGATCGCCCAGCAGGGGCAGCTCTATCCCCGGCGGTGCTTCAAACGGGAAAGAGAGCACGTTGGTAGGCTTGTCCTTGCCGCGATAGGTATGGTTTAACTCATGGCTTTCGGCTTCATCCACCACGCGAATGGTGACTTCACTTTCCGGCTGAAACTGCGGCAGCACCGCTTCCAGCCAGCGGCGGAAATCGGCTTCCGGTGGCAGCCCCTGCTCACTTTCACAGGCTAACTGCAGGTCAAGAATGACTGTACTCATTTGGGCTCCTGTGAAGCAGCCTGCTGTAGGGCGAGCGCTTCACGTTTACGTTCTTCTGCCAGGGCATCGCGCCGTTTTTGATCGGCACTTTCCCAGGCTTCATAGGCAATAACAATTCGGGCAACGACCGGGTGGCGCACGACGTCTTCACTGTGGAAGAAGTTGAAGCTCAGTTCCGGTACGTCAGATAACACTTCAATCGCGTGGCGCAGGCCGGATTTCAGGTTGCGCGGCAGATCGATCTGGGTCACGTCACCGGTAATCACCGCTCTTGAGTTGAAGCCAATACGCGTCAGGAACATCTTCATCTGTTCGATGGTGGTATTCTGACTTTCGTCCAGAATGATAAACGCGTCATTCAGGGTACGCCCGCGCATATAGGCCAGCGGAGCCACTTCGATTACGTTGCGCTCAATCAGTTTCTCTACGCGCTCAAAGCCCAGCATCTCAAACAGGGCGTCATACAGCGGACGCAGATAAGGATCGACCTTCTGGCTGAGATCGCCGGGCAGGAAACCCAGCTTCTCGCCGGCTTCCACTGCCGGGCGGGTCAGCAGGATACGGCGTATTTCCTGTCGCTCAAGGGCGTCTACTGCTGCGGCCACAGCAAGGTAGGTTTTACCGGTACCCGCAGGTCCGATGCCAAAAGTAACGTCGTGGTCGAGAATATTGGCAATATACTGCGCCTGATTAGGCGTACGTGGCTTGATGACGCCGCGCTTGGTCTTAATGTGAATCGCTTTACCAAAGTCAGGCACGCTCTCAGCGGTCTGCTCCAGTACCCGGCTCTCTTTGATTGCCAGGTGGATCTGCTCCGGGTCGATATCCGGGATATGGCCACGTACGGGGGCCGTATCCACGTAGAGATCGCGCAGGATATCCACGGCGGCATTAACGCAGAGCGCACGGCCTACCAGCTTAAACGCATTATCGCGGCGATTTATTTCAATCCCAAGACGGCGCTCCAGCTGCTTAATGTTGTCGTCGAACGGACCACAGAGGCTCAACAGCCGGGTGTTATCGGCCGGTTCTAAAGTAATTTCACGTGTTTCAATATTCAAACTAATCCTTTGGGTCACTCAGGGCCAGGTTGAGAAAATGGGCTTCACCGACTTAAGCGCCAGTGCCATAAGGGAATTATTTATGGCGTGGCGCAAAGGTGCAAGCGTCTCAAGCGATATTTGGGCTGAGATTTCAGAAACCAACCGTTGTTACATGAAATAATGCGGCGAACTGGAAGCCTCGCCGCATTTAAAAGGCGGGATCAGGGCTGGAATGACCCTACGCCCAGCTCGTTTTCCTTACGGGTACGAGCAATCACCGAGGCAGGGGATTCAATACTGCGCAGGCCCATCTGTTCTTCGCTGCGCACCAGCACGCCGCGCAGTGAGTTGGTGTAAACATCCACGATTTCGACATCAACGAATTTGCCGATATGCTCAGGTGTACCTTCAAAGTTGACCACGCGATTATTTTCCGTGCGGCCTGAAAGCTCCATCACATTCTTACGCGAGGTGCCTTCGACCAAAATTCGCTGGACGGTACCGAGCATGCGGCGGCTCCACGCCATCGCCTGCTGGTTAATGCGGTCCTGCAAAATGTACAGGCGCTGCTTCTTCTCTTCTTCTGACACATCGTCAGGGAGGTCGGCGGCAGGCGTACCGGGGCGCGCGGAGTAAATAAAGCTGAAACTGACGTCGAAGTTGATATCGCCAACCAGCTTCATGGTCTGTTCAAAGTCGGCCTGCGTTTCACCAGGGAAGCCGATGATAAAGTCGGAGCTCATCTGAATATCGGGTCGTGCGGCCAACAGCTTACGGATAATTGCCTTATATTCCAGCGCGGTATGTGAACGCTTCATCAGTGTGAGTATGCGGTCGGCACCGCTTTGTACCGGCAGATGCAGGAAGCTGACCAGTTCAGGCGTATCGCGATAGACGTCAATAATGTCGTCAGTAAATTCAATCGGATGACTGGTGGTGAAACGAATGCGGTCAATACCGTCAATGGCGGCGACCAGGCGCAGCAGTTCGGCGAACGTGCAGATTCCGCCGTCGTAAGTTTCGCCCCGATAAGCGTTAACGTTTTGACCCAACAGGTTGACTTCACGCACGCCCTGGGCGGCGAGCTGAGCAATTTCAAACAGAATGTCATCGGAAGGTCGGCTGACCTCTTCACCACGCGTATAGGGCACCACGCAGAACGTACAGTACTTATTGCAGCCTTCCATGATAGAAACAAAAGCGGTTGGACCGTCCGCGCGCGGTTCTGGCATGCGGTCGAATTTTTCAATTTCCGGGAAGCTGATATCCACCACCGGGCTTTTGGTGCCGCGAACGGTGTTGATCATCTCCGGCAGGCGATGCAGGGTTTGCGGGCCAAAAACAATATCCACGCAGCTGGCGCGCTGACGAATATGTTCACCCTCCTGCGATGCCACACAGCCACCCACGCCGATAATGACGTCCGGTCGCGCTTCTTTCAGTTTTCGCCAACGGCCAAGCAGATTGAAAACCTTTTCCTGGGCCTTTTCACGAATTGAGCAGGTGTTGAGCAGCAGTACGTCAGCGTCTTCCGCTTCTTCGGTCAGCGTATAGCCGTGGGTGCTGTTTAACAGGTCAGCCATTTTGGATGAGTCATACTCATTCATCTGGCAGCCCCAGGTTTTAATATGCAGTTTTTTTGTCATCGACTTGCCATTTGTCATGCAGAAAAGAGTGCAGGGCGCGTATCCTAGTGTTTCGCGACCAGTGAAACTGAGGTAACGGGGTTAAAATCCGGTACACTTACTAACTATCAGGATAACAGAATTCGCCCGGCGAGGTGTAGCTGTAGAGCATATTTGGCAACGCCGGTGAAGGAAAAACAATGACAGAAAATGAGCAGAAGATAGATGTGGCCATTGTGGGCGGTGGCATGGTTGGCGCCGCGCTGGCAAGTGGTCTGGCACAGCATGGGTTTGAGGTAGCGGTTCTGGAGCAGGAAGCCCCGGTGGAATTTGATCCGGCCAGTCCTCCCGATGTGCGTATCTCAGCTATTGGTGCTGCATCCGTCGCTTTACTCAAACAGCTTGATGTCTGGCCAGCGGTTACCGCGATGCGCTGTGTGCCCTATCGTCGGCTGGAAACCTGGGAGTGGCAGACGGCTCAGGTGTCCTTTGATGCCGCCTCGCTTGGACTGCCGGAACTCGGCTATATGGTGGAGAACAGCGTGCTGCAGCGGGCGCTGTGGCAGCGCTTGCAACAGCAGCCCGTGCGGATAATCTGCCCCACGCGGTTGCAGAGTTTACAACCGGTCAACGGTGGCTGGCAGCTAACGCTGGACGGCGGCCAGCGGCTGAATACCCGTCTGGTGATCGGTGCTGACGGGGCTAATTCTCAGGTGCGCCAGATGGCTGGTATTGGTATTCGCGGCTGGAATTATGCTCAGTCCTGTATGTTAATCAGCGTGCGCTGTGAGCATGATGCGGGAGATACCACCTGGCAGCAGTTTACTCCGCAGGGGCCACGTGCTTTTCTGCCGTTGTTTGATAACTGGGCATCACTGGTCTGGTATGACAGCCCGGCGCGCATTCGCCAGCTACAGGCGATGCCGATCCCTCAGCTGCAAAAAGAAATTGCTGCACATTTCCCGGCGCGGTTAGGCAAAGTGACTGCCGTAGCGGCCGGATCGTTCCCGCTGGTGCGCCGCCATGCCATTGATTACGTCAAGCCAGGCCTTGCACTGGTGGGGGATGCGGCGCACACCATTAATCCGCTGGCAGGGCAGGGTGTAAATCTTGGCTATCGCGACGTGGATGCGTTGATTAACGTGCTGAGTGAATCACGTTTGCGTGCTGAAGACTGGGCTTCTGAAGCGGTTCTGCTGCGCTATCAGCGTCAGCGTCAGAAAGATAATCAGCTGATGCAGAGCGGCATGGATCTGTTCTATTTCGCCTTCAGCAACCAGCTGGGCCCGTTGAAGCTTGTGCGTAACCTGGGATTGATGGCGGCACAGCATTCCGGCGGGCTGAAGCGACAGGCGTTGCGGTACGCGCTGGGACTGTAGTTTTACTCCGGGTAGGTTAACCGCCTGCCCGTTAATCCATAGCGCGGTCTGTTTTAAGAGTGCTGTATGCGATTGGAATTTCATGATCGACAGACGTAAAAAAGCCCGCTTGCGCGGGCTTCTTTACTTTATGGCTGGGGTGCAGGGATTCGAACCCCGGAATGCTGGTATCAGAAACCAGAGCCTTACCACTTGGCGACACCCCAATTTTTACTGCGACTGGCGAACCAGGCGACTTTTACTTTGCGACTTAATACAACCAGCCGTCTTTATATGGCTGGGGTGCAGGGATTCGAACCCCGGAATGCTGGTATCAGAAACCAGAGCCTTACCACTTGGCGACACCCCAATAATTTGGTGGCTACTACGGGAATCGAACCTGTGACCCCAGCATTATGAGTGCTGTGCTCTAACCAGCTGAGCTAAGTAGCCGTACATTATTGCTTTACAACTTTCTGACTGGCTGGGATACCTGGATTCGAACCAGGGAATGCCGGTATCAAAAACCGGTGCCTTACCGCTTGGCGATATCCCAATGTCCGCATCGTGATAACACGACAGTCAGAACTACACATTCTACTACAAAAAACTGGCTGGGGTACCTGGATTCGAACCAGGGAATGCCGGTATCAAAAACCGGTGCCTTACCGCTTGGCGATACCCCATCCTTGCTGCAAACCTCTGTCGGAAATGGTGCGGGAGGCGAGACTTGAACTCGCACACCTTGCGGCGCCAGAACCTAAATCTGGTGCGTCTACCAATTTCGCCACTCCCGCGCAAAAAGAAGTGGTGGCTACTACGGGAATCGAACCTGTGACCCCAGCATTATGAGTGCTGTGCTCTAACCAGCTGAGCTAAGTAGCCTTCTTTTTTTGCGTAACCTTCATCGGCGTTGCGGGGCGCATTATGCGGAGTTGGCCCAAAAGCGTCAACTAGTTTTTTCCCGTTTTTTGCCATAAACGTGTTGTTTGCATGGCTTGTGACCATTATGTCGATAAAATCGACGAATTCTGAGTCTAAACAGCGTTATGGCAAAAAAAACGGGCCATAAAGGCCCGTAAGTATTTGTGAAACGGTGAGGATTAGTAGGCTGCCTGATGCACGCCAACCGCACGTCCTGACGGATCGTCCATGGTTTTGAACGCTTCGTCCCATTCGATGGCTTTAGCCGACGAGCAGGCCACGGATGGACCGCCTGGAACGCACTCAGCCGCGCTCGGTACCGGGAACAGCTCTTCAAAGATTTCACGGTACAGATACGCCTCTTTTGAGGTTGGCGTGTTGTACGGGAAGCGGAAGTGCGCGGTTTGCAGCTGCTGGTCGCTAATCTGCTCTGCCGCAACTTCTTTCAGGGTATCAATCCAGCTGTAGCCAACGCCGTCAGAGAACTGCTCTTTCTGGCGCCATGCTACGCTTGCCGGCAGGTAGGATTCAAAACACTCACGCAGGATGTGTTTTTCCATTTTACCGTTGCTGCCGCACATTTTATCTTCCGGGTTGATGCGCATTGCCACATCAAGGAATTTTTTGTCCAGGAACGGTACGCGAGCTTCCACGCCCCAGGCTGACATCGCCTTGTTGGCACGCGCACAGTCAAACATGTGCAGCGCATGCAGCTTACGCACGTTCTCCTCGTGGAACTCCTGCGCGTTTGGTGCCTTATGGAAGTACAGGTAGCCGCCGAAGACTTCGTCCGCACCTTCGCCGGACAGCACCATCTTGATGCCCATCGCTTTGATCTTACGTGACATCAGATACATCGGGGTGGATGCACGAATGGTGGTCACGTCATAGGTTTCAATGTGATAAATCACATCGCGAATCGCATCCAGACCTTCCTGCACGGTGAAGTGAATCTCATGATGCACGGTACCCAGATGCTCAGCCACGGCTTTTGCGGCTTTGAGGTCCGGTGAACCTTCCAGGCCCACAGCGAAGGAGTGCAGCTGTGGCCACCAGGCTTCGCTCTTGTCGTGATCTTCTACTCGCTTGGCAGCAAATTTTTTGGTCACCGCGGAAATGATGGAGGAATCCAGACCGCCGGACAGCAGAACGCCGTAAGGCACATCTGACATCAGGTGGCTTTTTACTGACTCTTCCAGCGCGCCTTTCAGAGCCGCTGCATCGGTGGTGTTGTTAGCCACTGCGGCATAGTCGAACCAGTCACGCTGCCAGTAGCGTTTGATTTCACCGTCGGTGCTGGACATATAGCTGCCCGCCGGGAACTCTTTGATCGTGCGGCAAACCGGCACCAGCGCCTTCATTTCAGAAGCGACGTACAGGTTACCGTGCTCGTCGTTGCCCATATACAGCGGAATGATGCCGATATGGTCACGGCCGATCAGCCAGGTTTTCTTCTCTGTGTCATACAGAATAAAGGCGAACATGCCCTGCAGATCGTCGAGGAAGTCGATGCCTTTTTCCTGATACAGCGCGAGGATCACTTCGCAGTCGGAATCCGTCTGGAATTCATAGCGATCGCTCAGTTCAGCGCGCAGTGCCTGATGGTTGTAAATCTCGCCGTTAACCGCCAGAACGTGGGTGTGCGCAGCGTTGTACAGTGGCTGTGCGCCATTGTTCACGTCAACGATCGACAGACGCTCGTGTGCCAGGATGGCATAGTCATCGGCATAAATGCCAGACCAGTCCGGGCCACGGTGGCGCATCAGTCGAGAAAGCTCCAGCGCTTTCTTACGCAGTTCAGTAGGATCGGTTTTCAGATCGAGTACACCAAAAATAGAACACATACACAGCTCCCTAAACGACTACCTTGCGGTATTGATATTGGTTTGAGGCGAGAGTTGCCGCCTGATGTATAAGAAAATGCGCTAACAGAGCAGACTATGCAAGCAATTTAGCCAATACCTGAAAAATAGCCCGTTGACCTGGCCTTATCTTTGATGATTATTCAATTAATGGGTGTTTTTATTGTTGAATCAGCAAAAGATGGCAAAAAGCGGATGAATTTTGCGCGATATGAAAATATAAAGCCCGGCGTGAACCGGGCTGGGGATTAAAATATGTCGATATCCGCGACGGAGGGATAAACCCATGTCGGTCGGAAGGGCATGGCGTCAATATCGCTGAGGCTGGAAACACCGCTAAGCACCAGTATGGTTTCCAGTCCGGCCTGGAATCCGGCCAGAATATCGGTGCGCAGGTTATCGCCAACGATAACCGTTTCCTCTGAATGGGCCTGCATCTTATTTAGTGCGGCACGCATAATCCACGGGCTGGGCTTACCGACGTAGAAAGGCTGCCGGCCGGAGATGCGTTCAATCCCGGCGCAAAGTGCGCCGCAGGCAGGGGAGTGCCCGTGACCATGGCTGTCGGGGTTGGTGGCAATAAAGCGCGCACCGTTAGCCACAAAGAAGGCGGCTTTGTGCATCATGTCCCAGTTAAAGGAACGCGTCTCGCCGACGATCACAAAATCCGGGTTGATATCAGTAATCGTAAACCCGGCTTTATACAGCTCATGAATCAGTGCGCCTTCGCCGACGACATAGGCTTTTTTCCCTTCCTGGCGCTTAAGAAAATCGGCGGTAGCCATCGCGGAGGTATAAAACACGCTGTCCGGAAGATCGATACCCGCGGAGGCAAAGCGGTTGGCCAGATCCATAGCGGTTTGTGATGGGTAGTTGGTCAGTACCACCAGCGGCATATTATTTCCCATGATCCGCTGCAGGAACTCGCGAGCCCCGGGTACGGCAGTATTGTCATGCATTAATACGCCATCAATATCGCAAATTACGTTCTTAATCGTCATGCACTTACTGTCCTTGATTACGCTTCCAGAAGTCGCTGCAGCAGGATGCCGTTAAGCATCGCCCGTTTTGCCAGCGCAAAGGCACCGATAGCCGAGCGATGATCGATCTCAGAGCGAACTACCGGCAGATTTTTTCGGAACGCTTTTAGCGCCTGAGTATTGATGCAGCTTTCTATCGCAGGTAGCAGGACCTTATCGGCCTCGGTTATTTCACCGGCGATAACAATTTTCTGCGGGTTAAACAGGTTAATCGCAATCGCAATCGCTTTACCCAGATGGCGGCCCACATGTTCGATAACCTCGGCGGCCAGCGCATCGCCGCGATTGGCGGCACTGCAAATATGCTGGATCTGGCAATTATCCAGACTCAGAGTGCTTGGGTAGCCCTGCGTCAGCAGATGCCGTACGCGGTTTTCAATTGCGCTATTCGCGGCAATGGTTTCCAGGCAGCCAAAGTTGCCGCAGTGGCAGCGCTCTCCCAGCGGATCGACCTGAATATGCCCCAGCTCACCAACGTTGCCGTTACTGCCAAGGAAAATATGACCGTTGGCGATGATCCCCGCCCCCGTTCCACGATGAACACGCACCAGAATGGAATCTGCGCAGTCGCGCGAGGCACCAAAATAGTGCTCCGCCAGCGCCAGGCTACGGATATCGTGGCCGACAAAACTGGTGACGTTAAAGCGTTTTTCGAGGTTGGCGACCAGCGGCCAGTGACTGACGCTGATATGCGGCATATAGCGGATCACGCCGTTCTTCGGATCGACCAGGCCGGGAAGAATCACGGAGATCGCGATGAGTTCGCGCAGCTTGCGCTGATGCTGCTCATGGAAGGCGGCGATGGCATTAAACAGCGCATTTTCCAGCGTTTCCTGGCTGCGCTCTGGCAGAGGGTAGTGCTCTTCCGCCAGCGATTTGCCGCTGAGATCGAACAGGGTCAACGTGGCATCGTTGCGGCCAAGGCGAACGCCGATAGTGTTGAAGCCACGGGTTTCGCTGATAATCGATATTGCCCGGCGGCCGCCGGTTGAGGCCTGTTGCTCAACTTCTTTGATCAGCCCGCGTTCAATGAGCTGTCGGGTGATCTTGGTAACGCTGGCGGGTGCAAGCTGGCTGTGTTCGGCAATCTGAATGCGCGATATCGGCCCTTGCTGATCGATGAGCCGGTATACGGCTGCGCTATTCAGTTGTTTAACAAGATCAACATTTCCAATTTGGGCCTGGCCGCCAGTGGTCATTAAATATCTACTCGCTAAAGACCTCGTTACCATTAACGATGGTCCGGGTGATTTTATAGTCGCGGGTGAATACCGTCAGGTTCGCCACTTTTCCGGCTTCAATTGACCCTAACTGATTATCAACCCCCATTGCACGGGCTGGATAAAGCGTTGCCATACGGAGCGTTTCATCCAGAGCGATACCAACATGTTCGACGCTGTTCTCGACAGCTTCAATCATAGTCAATGCAGAACCGCTCAGTGTACCGTTCTCATCAACGCACAGCCCGTTACGATAGTATATTGTTTTGCCAGCAAAAATGAACTGGTCAATATTAGCGCCTGCCGGTGCGGTGGCATCGGTTACCAGTACCAGCTTGTCGCCTTTGATACGTTTTGCATTCCGAATGTTGGCGAAATGAACGTGTAAACCGTCGGCAATCACGCCACACCAGACGTCCGGTGAATCAAACAGTGCACCGATCAAACCCGGCTCACGGCCGGTGGTGGTTGGCATTGCGTTGTAAAGGTGGGTCGCAAAACTGACGCCCGCGGAGATGCCGCTGCGCGCTTCGTCATACGTGGCGTGCGAATGCCCGGCGGAAATCACGATTCCGGCCGCGCGCAGCTGGCGGATCACTTCCGTGCCCACTTTTTCAGGGGCGAGGGTGATCTTGGTAATGACATCCGCATTGTCACACAGGAAGTCGACCAGCGCTTTATCCGGTGCACGAATCAGGGCCGGATTGTGCGTACCTTTCTTCAGCGGATTCAGCCACGGACCTTCCAGGTGCAGACCCAACGCCTGATGACTGTTTTGTGCCAGCCAGGCCCGCATCACTTCAACCGCACGCTTCATCAGCTCGTCCGTGCTGGTGATAAGCGTTGGCAGGAAACTGGTGCAGCCTGATTTTTCATTCGCTTTCTGCATAATATTCAGCGTTTCAACGCTGATTGCAGCAGGATCATCATTGAACTGCACGCCGCCACAGCCGTTAAGCTGCAGGTCGATAAAGCCAGGGGCAATAATGGCACCGTTGACGTCACGGATTTCAATACCGGCAGGCACTTCGCCCTGCGGGCAAACACGGTCGATCAGGCCGTCAGCGATCACCACTGCGTGCCCGTCGAGGACTTCATGGCCGGTATAAATGCGACCCTGAGTTAAAGCGTACATAGTCATTCTCCTGACTTTTAATGCTGGTACGATCCGGCCAGCGTTAAGAAACTGCGTTTGGCCGGATGCGATCGGTGAAGGGGAGGCTTACCTCCCGGCATCACAGACCGGTGATATTTTCCGCTTCCATTTCGCGGAAGTACTTCACGGTCTTCACTTTCAATTCCATGGTCGCTGGCTCATCGCAGACGACAACGGATTTCGCATGCAGCTGCAGGCAGCTGATGGTCCACATATGATTCACGTTGCCTTCGACAGCCGCTTTCAGTGCATGAGCCTTCAGGTGCCCGGTAACCAGAATCATCACTTCCTCTGCATCAAGCAGCGTACCGACGCCCACGGTCAGCGCGTATTTAGGTACCTGATCCACATCGCCACCGAAGAAACGCGAGTTGGCGATACGGGTATCGTGGGTCAGCGTTTTTATGCGGGTACGTGAAGCCAGAGAGGAAGCGGGTTCGTTAAAGGCGATGTGTCCGTCGTTGCCTACGCCACCCATAAACAGATGGATTTTGCCGTAAGCACGAATTTTTTCCTCATACTGACGACATTCTGCGTCAATATCAGGCGCATTACCATTGAGAAGGTTGATGTTTTCACTTTGAATATCAACATGATCGAAAAAGTTACGGTGCATAAAGCTGTGATAGCTTTCAGGGTGCTCTTTTGGCAGACCCACATATTCGTCCATATTGAACGTAATAACATGCTTGAAGCTAACCTGGCCCGCTTTATGCATATCAATAAGGTGTTTGTAGGCTTCCAGCGGGGTGCCACCGGTCGGCAGGCCGAGAACGAAAGGGCGCTCTGCGGTAGGCTTAAAGTTATTAATGCGGTTAACAATGTGGCGTGCTGCCCACTTGCCGACCTGAGGAGATGTTGCCAGTGGAATCAGTCTCATGATGAACCTCGTCAATTGCGCAATATGAAATAGGTCTGAAAACGCTGCTCTGCTAGTTAAGAATTATCGTAACGTGATTACGAACAGATAACAGAGGGATAAGTCCGTTTTGATTTTTCGTATCATAAAATAAGTTTGTTCTGTTGACCAGTGTAATGGTTGCAAAAATGCTGTTTTTGGTGATTTTAGTCACATAAGCAGCGATATAATTTGCGAAGCGAATTAATTTTTTTTTACACTTATGGCTGTGGTGTATACTGTCACTCAGACTGCAGAAGACCGTAAAAAAATAAACGATTTCTGGCACCTTAACGGGTTCAAAGGGGGAAAAGGTGAATATTTTAGGATTCTTTCAACGATTGGGGCGCTCGCTTCAGCTGCCGATAGCCGTACTACCGGTTGCTGCACTGATGCTGCGCTTTGGTCAGCCTGATTTACTGAATATGCCGTTCATCGCGCAGGGCGGCGGTGCAATCTTCGATAACCTGGCGCTAATCTTCGCTATCGGGGTGGCGTCAACCTGGTCAAAAGATAATGCCGGTGCGGCAGCACTGGCTGGTGCAGTGGGTTATTTCATCCTGACTAAAGCGATGGTCACCATCAATCCCGCGATTAATATGGGCGTGCTGGCCGGTATCATCACCGGTCTGGTCGCGGGCGCAACCTATAACCGCTGGGCCGACATCAAACTGCCTGACTTCCTCAGTTTCTTCGGCGGCAAGCGCTTTGTGCCAATCGCGACGGGCTTCTTTTGTCTGGTGCTGGCAGCCATTTTTGGCTATGTCTGGCCGCCGGTTCAGAACGCGATTCACGCCGGTGGTGAGTGGATTGTGGCTGAAGGTGCATTCGGGGCAGGCGTGTTCGGCTTCGTTAACCGTCTGTTGATCCCTACCGGTCTGCATCAGGTGCTGAATACCATTGCCTGGTTCCAGATTGGTGAATTCACCAACGCAGCAGGCACCGTCTTCCACGGCGATATCAACCGTTTCTACGCCGGTGATGGCACCGCAGGGATGTTTATGTCGGGCTTCTTCCCGATCATGATGTTCGGTCTGCCGGGCGCTGCGCTGGCGATGTATATGGCCGCGCCAAAAGAGCGTCGTCCAATGGTTGGCGGTATGCTGCTGTCCGTTGCGGTAACCGCTTTCCTGACCGGTGTAACCGAGCCGCTTGAATTCCTGTTCATGTTCCTGGCACCAATGCTGTATCTGATCCACGCATTGCTAACCGGCATCAGCCTGTTTGTCGCCACGCTGCTGGGTATTCATGCCGGTTTCTCCTTCTCTGCGGGTGCCATCGACTATGCGTTAATGTACAACCTGCCTGCCGCCAGTAAGAACGTTTGGATGCTGCTGGTGATGGGTGTTGTTGCCTTTGTGGTCTACTTTGTGCTGTTCAGCGCCGTCATTCGCATGATGAACTTGAAAACGCCTGGGCGCGAGGATGCATCTGACCTGGTGGTAGAAGAAGAGGCAAACAGCAATACCGAAGAGGGTATGGATCAGCTTTCCCGTCAGTACATTGCTGCGATCGGTGGCTCTGATAACCTCAACGTGATTGATGCCTGTATTACCCGTCTGCGCCTTTCCGTTAAAGATGCCGGGCTGGTTAACGATGCCGCCTGTAAGCGTCTGGGCGCATCCGGTATTGTTCGGCTGAACAAACAGACGATTCAGGTGATTGTCGGCGCGAAAGCGGAATCCATTGCAGAAAGTATGAAAAAGCTGATTGCTAAAGGACCTATCGCGGCGGCAGCGGCTACCGCTACGCCAGTCGCACCTGCGGCACCTGCTGCTGCGCCACAGGCCGTGCCAAACGCCAGCAAAGGGATTGTTGGTACCCTGGTGGCACCGGTGAGCGGTACCGTTGTAGCCATTGACCAGGTGCCTGATGAGGCCTTTGCGAGTAAAGCGGTAGGTGACGGTCTGGCGATCAAACCGACCAGCAGCACCGTTGTTGCGCCGGTCAGCGGTACGCTGGTGAAAATCTTTAACACCAATCATGCCTTCTGTCTTGAAACGGTAAAAGGGGCGGAAATTGTGGTGCACATGGGACTGGATACCGTTGCGCTACAGGGTAAAGGCTTTACCCGCCTGGTGGAAGAGGGTGCTCAGGTCGTTGCCGGTCAGCCAGTGCTGGAGATGGATCTGGCCTTCCTTGAGGCGAATGCCCGCTCGATGATAAGCCCGGTCGTGGTCAGCAACATCGAGGACTTCTCCGGATTAACGCTGCTGGCAGGCGATACCGTGGTTGCCGGTGAGAGCCGTATCTACGAGATTAATGGCTAAAATTCGATACTAGCGTAAGCAGAAAGGGCGGCGAGCAATTCCCGCCCTTTTTTTATTGGATTTCCGTAACAAACGGTTGTCTCTGTCCCCCGCTTTGTGGATCATACTCCGTTATTTCGTAGCGAATTTATTCCAGGCATTAATTGAGGAAATTGAGATGAGTGAGGCTGAAGCCCGCCCAACGAACTTTATTCGTCAGATTATCGACGAAGATCTGGCGTCCGGTAAGCACAAGAGCGTGCATACCCGCTTCCCGCCTGAGCCAAACGGCTACCTGCATATTGGCCACGCTAAGTCGATCTGCCTGAACTTTGGTATCGCCAATGATTACCAGGGCCAGTGCAATCTGCGTTTTGATGATACTAACCCGGTGAAGGAAGACCTGGAGTTCGTTGAGTCAATTAAACGTGACGTGCAGTGGCTCGGCTTCGAGTGGAGCGGCGAGGTGCGTTACTCATCTGACTATTTCGACCAGCTGCACAACTATGCGGTAGAACTGATAGAAAAAGGGCTGGCGTATGTGGATGAGCTCTCACCGGAGCAGATCCGTGAATACCGCGGCAGTCTGACCGCACCGGGCAAAAACAGCCCTTATCGCGATCGCAGCGTAGAAGAGAACCTGGCGCTGTTCGAGAAAATGCGCAGTGGCGGTTTTGAAGAAGGGAAAGCCTGCCTGCGTGCCAAAATCGATATGGCGTCAAACTTTATCGTAATGCGCGACCCGGTGCTGTACCGCATTAAATTCGCTGAGCACCATCAGACCGGCTCAAAGTGGTGCATCTATCCGATGTACGACTTCACGCACTGTATTTCCGATGCGCTGGAAGGGATCACCCACTCCCTGTGCACCCTGGAATTCCAGGACAACCGCCGCCTTTATGACTGGGTGCTGGATAACATCACTATCCCGGTTCACCCGCGCCAGTACGAGTTCTCTCGTCTGAATCTTGAATACGCCATTATGTCGAAGCGCAAGCTGAGCCAGCTGGTGAGCGAGAACGTGGTTGAAGGCTGGGACGATCCGCGCATGCTGACTGTTTCCGGTCTGCGCCGTCGTGGTTATAGCGCGGAGTCAATCCGTGAGTTCTGCCGCCGTATCGGCGTGACCAAGCAGGATAACAATGTTGAGATGGCCGCTCTCGAATCCTGTATTCGTGACGATCTCAACGAAAACGCCCCGCGCGCGATGGCGGTGCTGGACCCGGTTAAACTGGTGATTGAAAACCTGCCTGCTCATCATGAAGAGATGATTAGCATGCCGAACCACCCGAGCAAGCCGGAAATGGGCACCCGTGAAGTCCCGTTCAGCCGTGAGATCTATATCGATCGCGCCGATTTCCGTGAGGAAGCGAACAAGCAGTATAAGCGTCTGGTGCTGGGTAAAGAAGTTCGCCTGCGTAACGCTTATGTGATTAAAGCCGAGCGCGTGGCGAAGGATGAAGACGGCAATATTACCTGCCTGTTCTGCACCTGCGATGTTGATACCCTGAGCAAAGATCCCGCCGATGGCCGTAAAGTAAAAGGCGTGATCCACTGGGTTTCCGCCGTGCATGCGCTACCGGCAGAGTTCCGCCTGTACGATCGCCTGTTCAGTGTGCCAAACCCGGCGGCAGCGGAAGATTTCCTTGCCAGCATCAACCCGGAATCTCTGGTGATCCGTCACGGTTTCGTCGAGCCGGGTATGCAGAACGCGGAAGCTTCAGCGGCGTATCAGTTTGAGCGTGAAGGCTATTTCTGTGCCGACAGCGTTTATTCTTCAGCCAATAATCTGGTATTTAACCGTACCGTAGGCCTGCGTGATACCTGGGCTAAAATCGGCGACTAACCGATTCTGTTTTAATAAAAGGGCGATGATTCGCCCTTTTTTTTCGCCTTAACATCCCCATCATTGATTTACATTCATTAAATGTGCTGTCGATCATACTTTGCACTTTTTGCTGTTTTAATCGATTGATAATTCGCGATGCGAAAAATATCCTAATCCAATAATTAGCCGGTTCTGGATTCAGCTGGCTGAGATTTAACTTGTTGTAATTCACTGACGTAAATGGATTTTTTCTGGGATAAAAGGATTTTTCAATGCAGCGCAAAGCCGTGCTTACTAAAGCACTAAGTACTATTTTAGCTATTATCTCTGGTTCCAGCGGCATTTTGCTGAATTCGCCTGCCCTTGCCAGTGGTTTCATTGATGACTCTTCGCTGGCTGGCGGCGTTTATTACTGGCAGCGCCATCGCGAACGCAAAGATCTTCAGCCCGATAGCGAAAAATATAAACAGTACACCTCAAATCTTCATCATTCGACAATTAACGCCAACCTCGATTTTTCTTCAGGCTTTGCCGCAGACTGGATCGGTATTGATCTGGCGGCATTTACCGCTGTAGAGCTTTCTAACAAAGGGCCAGGTGCACCGAACGAAATCGGTTTCAGCGACGGTGACAGCCGTTGGGATGAGCCGTGGAGCGGTGACAGAAACGGCGTAAGCCTCTATAAAGCTGCGGTAAAAATGAAATACAACGATAGCTGGCTGCGTACCGGATATCTGCAGCCCAGTGGGCAAACGCTAATGTCGCCGCACTGGAGCCTGCTGCCGGGTACCTATCGCGGGATAGAAGTAGGGACAGCAAGCCACTTTGCTTCTTTGGGCAATCTGTCCGTTTCCTATATGTGGTCCGATAAATATAAGGCGCCGTGGTATCAGCATATGTATGACTTCCGCAAGGCGGACGGCACAACGAAACTGAACTACATGCATTCGCTGGGTGCTAAATTTTCTTCGGAAAATAAGTGGCAGCTGGAAGCTGCTGTTGGCCAGGCCGATGGCTATATGGAGCAGTTCTTTACTAAAGCCAGTTATGCCGTTCCGCTGCTGGGTAACGATCTGGAAACCAGCTGGCAGTTTTATGGTGCACACGATCGGGAGCACGGCGGTGCAGCAAACGTTAACGATGTCTATTCCGGTCTTGCCTGGCTGCAGGCGCTCACCTTGGGTTATCGCACCGGTCCGTTTAAATTCCGCCTGGAAGGCACCTGGGTCAAAGCTGACGGTAATCAGGGGTATTTTCTTCAGCGTATGACCCCATCCTATGCCAGTTCGAATGGTCGCCTGGATGTCTGGTGGGATTCGCGTTCTGACTGGAATGCCAACGGTGAAAAAGCGGTGTTCGCCGGCGTGATGGTCGAGCTGGATGGCCTTCACCTGCCTGGATGGGAAACGGGGACTTCATTTGCCTGGGGATGGGATGCCAAACCCAGCAGCAACCCGGCATTTGACCAAAATCAACGCGTACGCGAATCGGCGTGGAATCTGGATTTACTCTATACGCTTCAGCAGGGCTGGGGCAAAGGGACCCAGTTCAGGTTGCACTACACCCACTACGATAATCACAGCAGTATTCCGAGCTACGAAGGGGGCTACGGCAATATGTTTCAGGATGAAAAGGACGTGAAGTTTATCGTCACCGCGCCGTTTACCATTTTTTAAGCGGAGCCTGGGTTAATGGAAATCAGAACATCAAAGGGGAACAGGATGAGATTTATTGCAACAACGATCGCGGTAGCAACGCTGGGGCTGGCAGGGTGTAGTCACGGCGTTAACGATCAGCAAACCGTCCACCGCATCAGCCAGTTTGGCGTCAGCTATCAGGTAACGCAAAATGATGCGGCGGCACACGGTGTGGACTGCGCTTTGCTGGGAGCGGACTGGGCGGCCTGTAACCGCGCCACCATCAGATTGACCAACCCCGGACCGGCAGTGAACAGTAAAAACTGGGCTATCTGGATGAGCAACGTCCACCAGACGATCAAAGTAGACAGTGACCAGTTCCGTATCGTGCATATTGTCGGCGATCTCAGCCGCCTGGAGCCGACCAGTAAGTTCAAAGGATTTGCCGCCGGGGAATCCGTTGAGATACCGATTATTAACGAATACTGGCAGCTGTTTATTACCGATATCATGCCTCGCTGGTACGTTACTGCCGGTAAGGCGGAACCGGAGATTATGGTCAGTACCAATACGGAAGATCTGACGACGTTTGTTGAGCCGTTTGGCGATAACTGGAAGCGTTTCGCCGGGGATAAAAATGTCCTGATGACGGCCGAAAGCCGCTTTGCCAAAAATGCGGACGTGAGTTTGCTGCCTGCTGCGGCGCTACAGGCTGAAATTTTTCCGACTCCGTTGAAAGTAAGCCGCTTAAACGGGAATGCCGATCTCAGCCGGGGTGTGTTGCTCAATTTGTCTGGATTAAACACCGATGAGGCTCGCGCCGCCGAGCAGCGTTTTGCGCTGATGGGCATTAAGGTTAATTCTCGCGGTTATCCTGTTTCTACTCGCATCGATTCGCGTGGATTTAGCGACAGCATGGCGGTATCCGGTGCCTATCGTCTGGAAGTCCTGCCGGGGGGCGCCACCATCGTGGGCTATGACAGTGCGGGCATTTACTACGGTCTGATGTCTGTGCTGTCTCTGGTCCCCGCTTCTGGCCCGCAAACAATCACTGCGCTGCGGGTGGAAGATGCGCCGCGCTTTGCGTATCGCGGAATGTTCCTGGACGTTGCGCGTAACTTCCACAGCAAGCAGGTGGTGCTGAGGCTGCTGGATCAAATGGCGGCGATGAAAATGAATAAGTTCCACTTCCACCTGTCCGACGATGAAGGCTGGCGTATTGAAATCCCTGGTCTACCGGAGCTGACGGAAACCGGGGCAAAGCGCTGCCACGATCTTACCGAGCAACAGTGTCTGCTGCCGCAGTTGGGGTCCGGCCCGTTCAGCGACAACAATGGCAGCGGCTATTTCACACGTGCCGATTACATCGAAATCCTGAAATATGCCAGCGCAAGAAATATTGAAGTGATCCCGGAAATTGATATGCCTGCCCATGCGCGTGCGGCGGTGATCTCTATGGAAGCCCGTTATCAGAGGCTGATGCGGGAAGGCAAGCCGGATGAGGCCGGTGAGTATCGTTTGCGCGATCCCAGCGATACTTCAAATACCACATCGGTACAGTTTTACAACCGCACCAGCTACCTGAATCCGTGCCTGGATTCATCGCTGCGTTTTGCCGATAAGGTCATCACCGAAGTCGATTTGATGCACCAACAGGCTGGCGTGCCGCTGACCACCTGGCATTTTGGTGGCGATGAGGCGAAAAATATCTATTTTGGAGCGGGTTACACCGATATCAGACATCCTGAGGCCGGAAAGGGCATTAAGGATATGAGCCACGAAGACAAGCCATGGGCAAAATCTAAAGTCTGCCAGCGTATTATTAAGGAGGGCAAGGTTGAGGATCTGTCACATCTGCCCAGCTATTTTGGCCTGAAGGTCAGCCGGATCGTTGCCGAAAAAGGTATTGGTGATATGCAGGCCTGGCAGGACGGCCTAAAGGATGCTAAAACCGCGAGCGATTTTGCCACTCAGCACGTTCGTGTGAACTTCTGGGATACGCTGTTCTGGGGTGGAGCTTCCAGCGTCAACGACTGGGCCAATAAGGGATACCAGGTGGTAATTTCCAACCCGGACTATGTCTACCTCGATTTCCCTGCAGAGGTTAACCCGCTGGAGCGCGGTTACTACTGGGGCACTCGCTATAACGATGAACGTAAGGTCTTTAGCTTCGCGCCGGATAACCTGCCGCAGAATGCTGAAACCTCGGTTGACCGCGACGGCAATACCTTTGATACCAAATCGGAACAGCCGTGGCCGGGTGCTTACGGTCTGTCGGCGCAGCTGTGGAGCGAAACGGTTCGTACCGACGGTCAGGTTGAATCGATGATTTTTCCACGGGTGTTGGCGGTAGCCGAACGCAGTTGGCACCGCGCCGCGTGGGAGCAGGATTACCAGCAGGGCAGGGAGTATCAGGGGGGGAAAACGCATCAAGTTGACCAGCGGGCTCTGCATCGCGACTGGCAGCGTTTTGCTAACCTGCTGGGGCAGCGCGAACTGGCCAGGCTCGACAAGGCCGGTATTGCCTGGCGCCTGCCGCAGCCGGGTGCGGTAATTGTCGATAGCTATCTGCAGGCAAATACCGCGCTACCGGGGATTCTGGTGGAATATTCCATCGATGAGGGGCGTAGCTGGCAGCGCTACAGCGACAGCCATCGCCCACTTATTAACGGTGAAGTCTGGGTGCGCACCAGTAGCACTGACGGCAAGCGCTTCAGCCGTACAGAACACGTTATGCCTCTGTAGGTCTGATCTAACCCGGCTGTATCGACAGTTTCTGAGAAAGAAAATCGATAAACAGCCGGGTTTTTCGCTGCATTTCCCCCTGCCCGGAAAATACGGCACTGACAGGTTGATCCGGCAGCTGCCACGCCTTAAACAGATGCTGTAGCCTACCCGCGGCAATATCTTCGCGCACCAGCCATTCCGGCAGTACCGCGACGCCCATCCCGGCCAGTACCATCTGGCGGACGATTTGCGCGGAGTTGGCGGTATAAGCAGCATCGGACTTCAACTCGGACAAACGATTATCCGCTCCACGAAACGTCCAGCGGCCGGGATGAGCCAGGTTGCTGTTGTGTATCCAGGGCAGGGCGGAAACCTCCTGCAGATCCTGCGGGTGATAGCGATTTACCAGAGCAGGTGAAGCCACCAGTAAAATGGCATAGTCTGCCAGCCTGCGGCTTTTTAATGATGAGTCGCGCAGTGCACCCAGTCTTATCGCCACATCCAGTTTATTACTGACCAAATCATCCAGTGACGCCCCCACGCTGTAGTTCAGTTTCAGCAACGGGTGGCGCTGGCAAAATTCGCTGACCAGCGGCATCAGGAACTGTTGGCCGTACTCCCACGTGGAGGTGATGCGCAGTTCCCCTGAGAGGGAGTGATGCTCTGTGGCGACTCGCGAGACCGCCCGGTCAATATCAGCGAAAATCAGCTTAAAATCCTGATAAAACTGCCGTCCGTGGCCGGTGAGGGCGAGGCTACGGGTATTGCGTACCAGCAGTGTGACGCCAAGCAGCTGTTCCAGGTTTTTGATATGCAGGCTGACCATCGCGCGGCTCAAGCCGAGATTACTGGCGGCCCGGGTAAAGCTGCCGCTGTCGACAATGGCAAAGAAGGTGTGGATCTTATCAAGATGGGCGTGCATGGGATTATTCAGTTTAATCAAACAATCATTTAAATTTATGCGTCTTTATTTGTCAGGTCAACCATCGCTATGCTGCGCGTGGAGGTATGACAATGCACTATGGGTATCGGGTTGCAGCGATCTTTCTGCTCGGCTTTTTCATTGATTGTATTAATATTTTTATGTCAGCCATTGCGCTGCCGTCGATTGCGGCGCAGATGTCCGTGGCGACGGAATCCCTCAGTTGGGTGGCTAATAGTTATATTTTGGGGTTGACGCTGATCGTGCCGTTGAGCGGCTGGCTGGCTTCACGTTTTGGCACCCGGCAGACCATCGTTGCCTCAATGCTGATTTTCAGCATCGCCGCACTGGGCTGCGCGCGGACCGACTCTTTTAGCACGCTGGTTGCATGGCGCTTTATCCAGGGTGCGGGTGGAGGGCTGCTGATTCCGGTAGGCCAGGCGCTAACCTTTAATTTATTTCAGGGGCGGCAGCGCGCCGCTATTTCAACGTTGATCATGTGCGTAGCGCTGATGGCCCCGGCGCTGTCCCCTCTGTTGGGGGGCATGTTGGTGGATGTGCTTTCCTGGCGCTGGATCTTCTATAGCAATATTCCTTTCAGCCTGCTTGCGGCGCTGCTGGCGGCGATATGGATTCGCCCACAGGCAATGAAGCGCACACGTGCAGATATCACCGGAATCATTCTGGTCTGCGGCACTTTGGGTACGCTGTTGAGAAGCCTGTCGCTGTTTAGCGAGCAGCACGCTGTACCGCAGGCTGCATTTTGGCTGGGCGTTTCTTTACTGCTGGGGTGGGGCTATCTACGGTACTACCGCCATCAGCCGACGGCCATTCTCGATCTCAGCCTGCTGCGCAATCCTCAGTTGAATCTGTCCATCGCCGTTTACTATGCCGTTCCGGGCGTGTTTACCGGGGTTAATCTGCTTAACATTTTCTACCTGCAGCAGGTTTTGCATTTCAGTGCCGGGCATACCGGTAGCTTTATGCTGCTTTACGGCGTCGGCGCGCTGGCGGCGATGCTGGTGGCCGGGCGGATTTATTATCGCGCAGGCGCACCTCGCTTATTCACCTGCGGCATGTTGCTGCATAGCGGCGGCATTGTGCTGCTGTCCTTAGTCAGTGATACAAGTAGCAGTGGAATCCTGTGTGCGGCCTATCTGCTGATGGGGATTGGCGGCGGAATTGCCGCAAACTGTGCGCAGACCACAGCGTTAATTGAACTGAACGAGCAGCAAATGAATGGGGGAAGCACGCTGTGGAATATTAACCGGCAGCTGACGTTCAGCCTCGGCACCGCGTTGTTTACGCTGCTGCTGGCGGTGCTGAGCCGTTATTTTCCTGGTGAACTGGCGTGGCATCTGGCATTTATTATTGCAGCCGTGAGCGGTTTACTACCGCTGTGGCTAATTTATCAACGACGTTTTCATAAGGAAATCCAATGATCGATCTTACTAACAAGGCATCACAGAGCGTCATTGTTCTGCATCAGCTGATTGAGGCTGTCTTTCACGGCGACGGCAGCAAGACTGCTGAGCTGCTCACGCATTTTGCCGACGATTTTGTGATGGTCACCCCGACCGGTAAAAGCCTGGCGCTGGCAGACGTAGGAGACTTATTCAACCGCTTAACCGGCGCGCGTCAGGGGATGACGATAAGCATTGAGCAGTTCAACGTCATTTCGCAGCGGGGGGATGAGGTGGTCATCCAGTATCACGAGCTGCAACAGCAGCAGAATAATCATTCGCATCGTATTTCACTGGCGGTCATCAACTGTTCCACCCAGCCGCCGCGCTGGCGTTATCTGCAGGAAACCATGGTAACAAACTGATTATCGTACTAGTTCGCGGGTGCGGTCTGGTGTAGAATGTGCGGCGTTAATGCCGTGCATCCAGTGAATAATTCCGGGGATGGCGGTGAGTTTCCGTTTTTTGCTAAGGATTAGTCATGGATTTACCGGTTTCCACCGCCCGCCTGCCTTCTACTCTCTGGGGAACGCTAATTATTAGCGGCACGATTATCGGTGCCGGGATGTTCTCGTTACCGGTGGTGATGTCCGGTGCATGGTTTCTCTGGTCGTCAGCATTACTGATTATCACCTGGTTCTGCATGCTGCTTTCCGGGTTGCTGTTTTTGGAGGCCAGCCTGCATTATCCGGCCGGTTCCAGCTTCGACACGATCACTCGCGATCTGTTGGGAAGGGGCTGGAATCTGATTAACGGTCTGTCCGTTGCCTTTGTTCTGGGGATACTGACCTATGCTTATATCTCCGCCAGCGGAGCGATTATTCAGCACACGCTGAGCCAGCTATCATTGCCGGTTTCTGCCCGCAGCGCTGGGTTCGCTTTTACGCTACTGGTAGCGCTGTTTATCTGGCTGGGTACGGCAATGGTCAGTCGTATGACGCTGATTTTTCTCGGCGCGAAAGTGATTACGTTTTTGATTATCTTTGGCGGACTGCTGTGGCATATCGAACCGGTGAAACTGCTGGACAGCCATGGGGAGGAAAGCCACTACCTGCGCTATCTGTGGATGGTGATCCCATTTTGCCTCGCTTCATTTGGCTATCACGGTAATATCGCCGGGCTGGTCAGCTACTATCAAAAGAACGGCAGCCGGGTTTGTCGCTGTCTGGTGTTTGGCACACTGCTGGCACTGGTCATCTACTTTATCTGGATTATTGGCACGATGGGCAATATCCCGCGCCATGAATTCAAAGCGATTGCAGCTCAGGGCGGAAATATCGACGTGCTGGTCGCCGCACTGTCTGGTGTGCTGCACAGCCCCTATCTGAATCTGCTGCTGGATATTTTCTCGAACTTTGCCGTCGCCTGTTCATTCCTTGGCGTCAGTCTGGGTTTCTTCGACTATCTTGCCGATCTGTTTAAGTTTGATCGTTCAGCCTTCGGTCGGTTAAAAACGACGGTGGTCACGTTTATTCTGCCGCTGACGGCGGCGATGATCTGGCCAAACGGCTTTCTTGTGGCGATTGGTTATGCCGGGCTGGCGGCTACGCTGTGGGCGGTGATCACTCCGGCAATGCTGGCGCGAAAGGCTCGACAACGTTTCACCAACGCGGCCTGGCAGGTGAGAGGAGGGACGGCACCGATCGTTCTGGTACTGATCTTCGGCGCGGTGAATGCGCTGGTTTCCATACTTTCGTACTGGAACATCCTGCCGGTCTATGCCGGATAACGCGCAAAAAAAAACCGGTGGGTAGCCACCGGTTTCATACTGATTTCAGAATGGATTACTCGTCGTGCAGCGTATCGTCTTCGCGGCAGTCGCCCTTAGAGCAATGGCCATAGAGATACAGGCTGTGATTGCTCAGCTTGATTCCGTGGCGAGTCGCGATTTCACGCTGACGTGCTTCGATATACTCGTCGCGGAACTCAATAACTTTACCGCAGTCCAGGCAGATCAGATGATCGTGGTGGTGCTGCTGAGTCAGTTCGAAAACGGATTTACCGCCTTCAAAGTTATGACGGGTAACGATCCCTGCGTCATCAAACTGGTTGAGCACGCGGTACACCGTGGCTAAACCGATTTCTTCGCCCATATCAATCAGGCGCTTATACAAGTCTTCCGCACTGACGTGATGGCCTTCTGGTTCCTGAAGCACTTCCAGAATTTTCAGTCGTGGAAGCGTGACTTTCAGGCCGGCCTTCTTTAATGCGGTATTGTTGTCAGTCATGCGGATATTGTCCTGTTACTTTGCTAGTCACTTAGTGGCTGAAAAGCCCTGAACATCGGTTGACGCTAGAGTTGGATGCGTCACAGTATAGAACTCATACATCGAAATGAAAACAACAAGGAATGCCTGAAGCCACTGTTGGATGTAAGGATTAATGTCATTACGCCCAGTGAGGCCTGCGTCCAAATCTTACAAAGTTAACATTTCGCTCTATCTCACTCCGCCGCACGGCGATCGCAAAAGATCGTTTAGAGAGGCTGAAGGATGAGAAAGCGGGTAACCGATAGGGTTATTGTACATTTTTACAGGTGGAAGTTACAAATACGTATCTATTACTTCTATAGGAAAAATCACTGGCCTGATGTGAGATGTCTCTCACATCAGGCCGTTTGGCTTAGGCTTCGATGATTTCTTTCAGCTGAAGTTCATCAAAAATTTGCTTAACCCACTTATCAACGCGTTCGTTGGTCAGTTCTGGCTGACGATCTTCGTCAATTGCCAGACCCAGGAAGTGGTTGTCATCCGCCAGGCCTTTAGAAGCTTCGAAATTGTAGCCTTCGGTCGGCCACTGGCCCACCAGGATCGCACCGTTTGGTTCAATGATGTCGCGGATAGTGCCCATCGCATCGCAGAAGTATTCTGAGTAGTCTTCCTGATCGCCACAGCCGAACAGGGCTACCAGCTTACCGTTGAAGTCGATCTCTTCCAGCGTAGGGAAAAAGTCATCCCAGTCACACTGGGCTTCACCGTAATACCAGGTGGGAATGCCCAGCAGCAGAATGTCGAAGGCTTCAAGGTCTTCTTTGCTGCTTTTGGCAATATCACGAACTTCTGCAACGTCTTTACCCAGCTGTTTCTGGATCATCTTTGCAATGTTTTCCGTATTGCCTGTATCGCTGCCAAAGAAAATGCCTACGATTGCCATGAGTTTAATAACCTCTTGAATCTTAATGATATGGTGGCTGCCAAAATTTTTGCAGATAGCCGTAATAATAGCAGACCGCCGTCAATGGATAAATGAGTAATCCTGCGGCATTTGTCGCTTTGTGCGTTGATAGCACGCGGTGTATTCAGGACTGAAGGTGTTTTAACTGGTTTAGCAACATCTCTTCAATCAGTTCACTGCGGCTCATATTGCGCGCTTCGGCCAGCTGGTTAAGTGCATCAACGGCTTCACTGTTCATTTTCAGCTCGACACGCTTAAGCCCGCGAACTTTATCGCGTTTAAGCTGATTACGTTTATTGATGCGCAGCTGCTCATCACGCGTCAGCGGATTAGTTTTCGGTCGTCCCGGGCGACGTTCATCTGCGAACAGATCGATCGTTGTGCGGTCCGTGTTCTCTTTTGCCATAGATTAGTGATACTGAAAGGCTGGATTTCTGATGTGTCAGGCCGTTATCCGCCGTAAAAATCACCAGCGGAAAAATGTCAGCGCGCATCATACCCCAGTGAAAGTGATGACGACAATGTTTTAACAACATAGGGAAATAATTGTTTTTACAGCACAAAAAATCGACGAATTGCGCGTAAAACTGCATCAGGTTTTTCAGCGTGAACCCAGTGACCGGCCCCGGCCACAACATGCGCCCGCGCCTGAGGAAACTGTGCCAGCAGTGCGTCACGATATTCATCGGCCAGGTAGGGGGATCGCTCACCGCGAATGAACAGCGCAGGATGTGGCCAGGCAGGCACTGGCTGCCAGCCAATAATCTGGTCGTAACATTGATACAGCACCGGGACATTAAAACGCCATTCACCTTCGTGGAAAGATTTTAACAGAAACTGGATCACGCCCTCTTCCGCCAGTGTCTGGCGCATGAGCGCTGCGGCCTGACTACGCGAGGTGATGCCTGCATGGGTAACTGCCTGGAGCGCGGCGAAGATATCATCATGATGGCGGGTGGGGTAGGCGACCGGTGCCATATCAATTACCACCAGTCCTGCCACGCGGTCCGGTGCCAGTGCGGTTAACATCATGGCGATTTTTCCGCCCATTGAATGGCCGATAACGCCGAAACGCTCAATGCCCAGCCCGTCTAACGTTTCCAGCACGTCCTGTGCCATCAGCGCGTAGCTCATTTCGTTCGAGCGTGGAGACAGACCATGATTGCGCACATCAATCTGAATCAGCCGACGGTACTGAATGAGGTCACGAGCAAGGATACCCAGGTTATCAAGGCTGCCAAAAAGCCCGTGGATCAACACCAGAGGCAGATCGTCTGTTGCAGATTGTTCAGATTGCAGGCGGACATTCAAATTCATAGCAAAGTTCTTACAGTTGGAACGAAGGCTTAGGGTATCATGGATTTTACATTTTCTGCCGGGGGTAGCACAGGCGCAGCCAACGATCTTTTTACGGCAAATTCTGACTTTTGCTGGCAAAGAGGGCTTAGGCTACACCCGGGCTGGATTTAACTTTATAATCCTGAAGTTAGGATACGGGTTCCAGAAAGCCGACGATCCTGAAGATCGTATCTTTTTTTCGCTCGATTCTGATAGAAGCAACAACCGTACTGGATAAAGATGAAAACGATAGAAGTCGACGAAGAGCTATACCGCTATATTGCCAGCCATACTCAGCATATTGGGGAAAGCGCATCGGACATTTTACGCCGTATGCTGAAGTTCACTGCGGGGCAGACCGCGCCTGCGGCACCCGTTGCCCAGGTGGCTAAAGAGCCCGCTGTCGTGAAATCTGAACCTCGCCCGCAGGATCGCGTTCGCGCCGTGCGTGAACTGCTGCTTTCTGACGAATATGCCGAGCAGAAGAAAGTGGTGAACAGGTTTATGCTGATTTTATCGACTTTATACACCCTGGACGCCAAAGCCTTTGGCGATGCCACCGAGTCGCTGCACGGCCGCACGCGGGTCTATTTCGCGGGTAACCAGCAGACGCTGACTCAGAATGGTACGCATACCAAGCCTCAGCATATTCCGGGCACCCCTTACTGGGTAATCACCAACACTAATACCGGCCGCAAGCGCAGCATGGTGGAACATATCATGTTATCGATGCAGTTCCCGGCGGAACTGACCGAGAAAGTTTGCGGTACCCTTTAACCGAAGCGTCAGGGAGAAGCGCCAATGGCCAATCACCCCCGTGCCGGGCAGCCAGCCCGGCAGAGCGATTTAATTAACGTTGCACAGTTAACATCGCAGTACTACGTATTGCAGCCTGAATTGGGTAATGCTGAACATGCAGTAAAATTCGGCACCTCAGGCCATCGCGGTAGCGCGGGTCGTCACAGTTTCAATGAAACGCATATCCTGGCTATTGCTCAGGCTATTGCCGAAGAACGTAAAAAGAACGGCGTGACCGGGCCTTGCTACGTCGGTAAGGACACCCATGCGCTGTCTGAACCGGCGATTATCTCGGTTCTTGAAGTGCTGGCGGCAAACGGTGTGGATGTGATTGTGCAGCAGGATAATGGCTATACGCCGACCCCTGCGATTTCCAACGCCATCCTTGAGCATAATAAAGCCGGGGCTGCACTGGCGGACGGCATTGTGATTACACCTTCCCACAATCCACCGGAAGATGGCGGCATCAAATACAATCCGCCAAACGGCGGACCAGCGGATACCAACGTCACCAAAGTGGTGGAAGATCGTGCCAACGCCTTAATTAAGGACGGTCTGAAAGACGTTAAGCGTATTTCTCTCGATCAGGCATGGGCCAGCGGCCATCTGCAGGAGCAGGATCTGATCCAGCCGTACATCGAAGGCCTGGCGCAGATCGTTGATATCCCGGCAATCCAGAAAGCGGGCCTGAAAATTGGCGTCGATCCGTTGGGTGGCTCCGGCATTGCCTACTGGCAGCGTATCGCTGAGTTCTACAAGCTCGATCTGACCATCGTTAACGATGCAGTCGATCAGACTTTCCGCTTTATGCACCTTGATAAAGATGGCGTGATCCGTATGGACTGCTCATCCGAGTGTGCAATGGCGGGCCTGCTGGCGCTGCGCGACAAGTTCGATCTGGCGTTTGCTAACGACCCGGATTATGACCGCCACGGTATTGTCACGCCTGCCGGATTGATGAATCCTAACCACTATCTGGCGGTTGCGGTGAACTATCTGTTCCAGCATCGTCCGCAGTGGGGCAAAGATGTTGCAGTCGGCAAAACGCTGGTGTCCAGCGCAATGATTGACCGTGTGGTTGACGATATCGGCCGTAAGCTGGTGGAAGTGCCGGTGGGCTTTAAGTGGTTCGTTGATGGTCTGTTTGACGGGACCTTCGGATTCGGCGGTGAAGAGAGCGCGGGTGCATCCTTCCTGCGCTTCGACGGCACCCCATGGTCGACCGACAAAGACGGTATCATCATGTGTCTGTTGGCGGCAGAAATCACCGCCGTAACGGGCAAGAATCCGCAGCAGCACTATGACGAACTGGCCGCACGTTTTGGTGCCCCAAGCTACAACCGTATCCAGGCAGCGGCAACGTCTGCTCAGAAAGCCGCGCTGTCGAAGCTTTCCCCGGAAATGGTGAGTGCAGACACGCTGGCAGGCGATCCGATCACCGATCGTCTGACCGCCGCGCCTGGCAACGGAGCCTCCATTGGTGGCCTGAAAGTAATGACCAAAAACGGCTGGTTTGCCGCGCGTCCTTCCGGTACTGAAGATGCCTACAAAATCTACTGTGAAAGCTTCCTCGGTGCCGAGCATCGCGAGAAGATAGAGAAAGAAGCAGTAGAGATCGTTAGCGCGGTGTTGAAAAACGCCTGAGTCTGACGTTATTTTTGCAATAAATATGAAAAGGCCATTCACTGAATGGCCTTTTTTTGTTGCCGTGATTCAGGGAATAAAGCGATAGCCAACGCCGGTTTCCGTCAGCAAATGCTGCGGCTGGGCAGGATCGCGTTCCAGCTTTTGGCGAAGGTGCCCCATATAGATCCGCAGATAGTGGCTGTGCTCAACCGCATTCGGTCCCCAGACCTGAACCAGCAGCTGGCGCTGGGTCATCACTTTGCCTGGATGATTCAGCAGGCTGACCAGCAGACGAAATTCAATCGGTGTCAGATGCAGATCGCTGCCATCGCGTGTGACTCGCCGGGCAGCAATATCTACGCTGACCTCGCCAAAGGTAATTTGTGCCTGTTCACTGCTGCTGGTGGAACTCGGACGGTGGCGCAGGGCAACACGCACTCTCGCCAGCAGTTCACCCACGCCGAAAGGTTTCGTCAGGAAATCATCCGCACCGGCGTCCAGCGCGTTGATTTTATCCTGTTCGTCACTGCGGGCTGACAGGACAATCACCGGCATACTGCTCCACTGACGTACCTCGCGAATAAACTGAATACCGTCGCCGTCCGGCAATCCGAGATCGAGGATCGCCATCTCAGGCTTGCGTGTAGCGGCCTCAATTAACCCGCGGCTGAGCGTATCGGCATCAACCACGCGAAAGCCTTCGCCTTCAAGTGCCACGCGCAGAAAACGGCGGATCTCTTTTTCATCTTCAACGATCAGAATAGTGGTCAAGGTTCCTCCGCACCGGCAGCCAGAGAGCCTTGCCGGAAAACGTCATTATGGCGGCTAATTTAGCAAAAGATGATGCGGCTCGCCCACCGCAGTTTTACTGGAGGGTAATTGTTAATTATTCGATCTTATTAACGGCTTTTTTAAGCCTTAATTAACCATTCTGTAACAGAATTACAGTCAGAGCAAAAACAGCACAATTTTTCGTCAAAAAAGTGGTCCGATCAGTAGTTTAATTACATTAAAGGCGGTATTATTTTGCTCAGATTACAGACAATCTTTTAGCCGATTTGAGGAGGACGTATGAATCTTTATCACTCTTATTCTACTACGCGGATTTTCATGCGTCGTGCAGCGGTAGTGCTCGCCGGTGTGCTCGCGCTACCGGTTATGCTTTTCCGCGCCGACCGTGCCCGATTTTACAGTTATTTGCATCGTGTTTGGGTAAAAACCAGCGATAAGCCCGTCTGGCTGGCCGAGGCTGAATCGGTCTGCTGCGATTTTTATTAAGCATCGCTTTAATGTTACGGCTCTGAAGCTAACTCCAACGTTTTCAATGAATTTGTTCTGTTTACTATCCCGCCGGAGTGCGGGATTTTTTTTGCGAAAAATTCAGCGATTAAGGTTTTAAGAGAAAAAATAGCGAAATTGATCTACACTCAAACCTGTACAATAATTATTTGGTTGTATAGATATGAGCAAAAAAATTCCTGTTGGCATCAGTGCCTGCCTGCTCGGTGAGCGGGTAAGATTCGACGGTGGGCATAAGCGTTCCGTTTTTGCGGCAGAAGAGCTGGCCCCTTATCTTCACTACGAACCGGTCTGCCCGGAAATGGCGATAGGCCTGCCTGCTCCCCGACCCGCACTGCGTTTGACTCAAGTTGAAGGCGGGGATGTAGCCCTTCGCTTCAGTAACGGCAAAGAGTCTGCCGTCAGCGGGAAGACCTCTGCCGTCACAGAAAATATGCAGGCGTTTTCCGCTGAAAAGGTGGCCCGGCTTCACCACCTGTGCGGCTACATTGTTTGTGCCAAATCGCCCAGCTGCGGCATGGAACGCGTCCGTGTCTATCAACCTGACAATAATAATAATCAAAAAGAGGGCGTCGGCATTTTCACCCGCGAGCTGATGGCACAGCTGCCGTGGCTGCCGGTGGAAGAAGACGGGCGGCTGCACGACCCTATCCTGCGGGAGAATTTTGTCGCGCGCGTTTACGCGCTGCATGAATTTAACCAGCTGTGGGCAGGTGGCCTGACCCGGGCAAAACTGATGGACTACCACAGCCGATACAAACTGCTGCTGCTGGCCCACTCCCAGCCAAAATACCGGGAAATCGGCCCGTTCGTGGCAAAAATGGATCGCTGGGAATCGCTGGAGGCGTTCGCTTTTGCCTACCGTCAGCTGCTGATGGATTTGATGAAGCTGCCTGCCTCGCGCAGCAATCACACCAATGTGCTGATGCATGTTCAGGGCTATTTCCGTCGCGAGCTGAATTCGCCGCAGCGCCAGGAGCTGTCCACGCTAATTGACAGCTATCGTCGCGGCATCCAGCCTTTACTGGCACCGATTACCCTGCTGAAACACTATATGGCGCAGTATCCGCATCCCTGGCTGACCGGGCAGCGCTACTTCTCTCCTTATCCCGAAGCCCTGCGGCTGCGTTATGGATACTAATTAAATTCAGGGAGCATTATGACAACCCACCTTGTCTGGCTGCGTAACGATCTGCGCATCAATGACAATCATGCCCTTTATGCCGCCTGCCGCTCGAACAGCGCAAAAGTCATTGCGCTATTTATCGCCACGCCGAAACAGTGGCACAGCCATGATATGGCCGCGAAGCAGGCGGAGTTTATCTGGCAGAATTTGCAGGACCTGCAGCAATCGCTGGCGCAAAAGGGCATTGAGCTGCACCTCGCCGAATGCGATGATTTTGGCGCTTCCGTAGATGTGCTACTGGACTTTTGCCGGAAGAACCGTGTTGACCGGATGTTCTATAACTATCAGTACGAGGTCAATGAGCGCCAGCGTGATGCGGCAGCCGAACGGGTGCTGTTTGATAATGACGTGATGGTGCAGGGTTTTGACGATAGCCTGCTATTACCTCCCGGCAGCGTACTGACCGGTAATCGTGAGATGTATAAGGTGTTTACACCGTTCAGCAAGGCCTTTGTTAAGCGCCTGCAGGATGGATTACCTGAATGCTTTACCGCACCTGCCGCACGAGAAAACGGGCCGATAAAAGACGTTTCTCCGCTGAAGCCGTTTAACTATCCACGAGAGTCCGTCGACAGCTCGCTGTTTCCCGCTGGTGAGAAGGCCGCGATTGCCAGGTTGCGGGAGTTCAGCCAGCAGCCTGTGACACACTACCCCGACCGGCGAGATTTGCCTGCGCTTGACGGCACCAGCCGCCTTTCAGTCTATTTGACCATCGGCGTGCTGTCTCCGCGTCAATGCCTTTACCGACTGCTGAAAGAACATCCGCGCGGTCTGGAAGACGATAAGGTTTTTGTCTGGCTGAATGAGCTTATCTGGCGCGAGTTTTATCGCCACTTAATCGTGGCTTATCCGGCGCTGTGCCGCCATCAGCCTTTTGTTCGCTGGACGCGAAAAGTCGCCTGGCGCGATGAACCCAGGCATCTTGCCGCCTGGCAGGAAGGCAAAACAGGCTATCCGATTGTCGATGCCGCTATGCGCCAGCTAAACAGCCTTGGCTGGATGCACAACCGGCTGCGGATGATCACCGCCAGTTTTCTGGTGAAAGATCTGCTCATCGACTGGCGCGAGGGCGAACGCTACTTTATGTCGCAGCTGATCGATGGTGACCTGGCGGCTAACAACGGCGGCTGGCAGTGGGCCGCGTCTACCGGCACCGATGCCGCACCCTATTTCCGCATTTTTAACCCGACCACACAGGGTGAACGTTTCGATGCGGCAGGTGAGTTTATCCGCCGGTGGCTGCCAGAGCTGCGGCAGGTGCCGGAAAAATATATCCATCAGCCCCACGAGTGGGCAAAGAAAACTAACCAAAAGCTCGATTATCCTGTGCCGATCGTGGAACATAAACAGGCACGCCAGCAAACGCTGGACGCCTTTGAAGCTGCACGAAAACAGATGGATTAATTATGCGCAATAGTGAACTCGAACAGCTGGTTAACCAGTTACTGAATGCCGCCGCCTTCAAAGACTACGGCCCGAACGGGTTGCAGGTTGAAGGCAGAAGCGAAATTAAAAAAATCGTCACCGGCGTCACCGCCTGCCAGGCACTCCTCGACGAAGCCGTGCGGCTGGAAGCCGATGCTGTACTGGTGCATCACGGCTATTTCTGGAAGAACGAACCTTCTGTTATCAAAGGGATGAAGCGCCAGCGCCTGAAAACGCTGCTGGCAAACGACATTAACCTGTTTGGCTGGCATCTGCCGCTGGATGCGCACCCTGAACTGGGCAACAACGCGCTGCTGGCGAAGCTGTTTGGGATTGAAGTTAAAGGTGAAGTGGAAGAACTGCTGTTCTGGGGCGAATTTGCCCAGCCGGTTAGCGGTGAACAGCTGGCGAAGCGTATTGAAGATACGCTGGGGCGCACTCCTCTGCACTGTGGCGACAATGCACCGGCACTGATTAAACGCGTGGCGTGGTGCAGCGGCGGCGGACAGGGCTTTATTGATGCCGCCGCCGCGTTCGGCGTCGATGCGTTTATCAGCGGCGAAGCTTCCGAACAGACCATTCACAGCGCGCGCGAGCAGGGGCTGCATTTTTATGGCGCCGGTCACCACGCCACCGAACGCTGCGGTATACAGGCGCTCGGCGAGTGGCTGGCAGAAAATCACGGGCTGGATGTCACTTTTATCGATATCAATAACCCGGTCTGATCCCAGATAAGCAACCTGCCGGGTGCCATCGTCGCTGCCCGGCAGGTTGACACCGTTATCGCAATCTCGCATAACTATTTTCCTGTCCGTCAATGGCTATCACGTCCGCTCAGGAGGCTTGAGTGCAGCGAGCACGATGTTATTTGTTAGGAGAACGCACGGTGGTGCTGGAACTGGACCCGCCGGTTTCACTCAGCAGCCAGCAGCGAATATGGGGACTGGCTCAGCGCCTTCACGATCGTCCTGAAGTTATCGATGTTGTCCCCGGGATGAATAATATTACCGTCGTGTTAAGCGATCCGCAGCAAACCGCACTGGATGCCATCGAGTGGCTGCAGCAGTGGTGGGAAAATAGCGAGGTTCAGGTACCGGCGTCACGGTTAATCGAGATACCGGTTATCTACGGTGGAGCGGCAGGCCCCGACCTGGATCAGGTTGCACATCACTGTGAAATGAGTGCCTCACAGGTGGTTGAATGCCACAGCGCTGTGGAGTACGTCGTCTACTTCATTGGTTTCCAGCCTGGTTTTCCTTATCTTGGCGGCCTTGACCGTCGTCTGTACACTCCACGGCGTGCCGATCCCCGGCTAACGGTTCCTGCTGGCTCGGTTGGTATCGGCGGGGCACAAACCGGTATTTATCCTCTGGCCACGCCCGGTGGCTGGCAGCTGATCGGTCAGGCGAAAACGATGCTATTCACCCCAGGACATCAGCCGCCGGTGTTGTTGCGGTCCGGCGATCGGGTGCGCTTTGTGCCACAGAAGGAGGGGGTATGCTAAACATCATTCGTGCCGGGATCAGCACCAGCATCCAGGACGCCGGTCGGCAGGGCTGGCGCCAGTACGGCATCAGCCGCTGCGGGGCGCTGGATAATCCGGCGATGCAGACGGCGAATATGCTGGTAGGAAACCCGGCGGAGGATGCGGTGCTGGAAATCACTCTTGGGCAGTTTACTGCGGAGTTTGGCCGCGACGGCTGGCTGGCACTGACCGGCGCGGGCTGTAACGCAAAACTGGACGGAAAGACCGTCTGGACCGGCTGGCGAACCGCAGTAAAGCAAGGCCAGCGGCTGACTTTAAGTATGCCGCAGCGTGGTATGCGCAGCTATCTGGCCATCAATGGCGGTTTTGCTGTTGAACCGCAGCTGGGGTCGATGAGCACCGATCTGAAAGCGGGATTTGGCGGGCTTGACGGTCGAAAGATTCAGGATGGCGATCGGCTTCCTCTGAGGGCCGCGACGCGTGATTTTCGTGAACCCGCAGGCGTACGGCAATTACTGTGGGGTAACCGGGTACGCGCATTACCTGGGCCGGAGTATCATGAATTCAGTGCCGAGAGCCGTGAGGCCTTCTGGCGCACTGCATGGCGGCTCGATCCGCAAAGTAACCGGATGGGATACCGCCTGCAGGGGCGTAAGCTACAGCGCGATGCCGATCGTGAACTCCTTTCCCACGGGCTGGTTCCCGGCGTAGTCCAGGTTCCCGCCGGAGGGCAGCCAATCGTGCTGCTGGCCGACGCACAAACAACCGGTGGCTATCCGCGCATTGCCTGCGTCATTGAAGCGGATCTTTATCATCTGGCACAGCTGCGGCTGGGAGAGCCGATCCACTTTGTGCACTGTACTCTGGAAGAGGCGTTGCGGGCCAAAAGGGAACAGCAGCGAGTTCTTGATCAGATCGCCTGGGGGTTACGTGCATGAAGATCGATCTGAATGCTGATATCGGTGAAGGATGCTCCGGCGAGCGTGAGCTGCTGACGTTGGTCACCTCGGTGAATATCGCCTGCGGTTTCCACGCAGGCGATGCTTCCACCATGTTGCAGTCGGTACGACAGGCGCTGGAGGCTGGCGTGGCGATTGGCGCACATCCCAGCTTTCCGGATCGGGAAAACTTTGGTCGTACGGCAATGCATCTGCCGCCGGAAGAGGTCTATGCGCAGGTGATCTATCAGGTTGGCGCGCTGAAGGCGCTGACCGAAAGCCTCGGCGGCAGGCTGGTTCACGTCAAACCTCACGGTATGTTGTACAACCAGGCGGCGAGAGAAGCACCGCTGGCAGAGGCGATAGCTCAGGCGGTAAAAGCTGTCGATCCGGCACTGGTGCTGGTTGGGTTAGCCGGTAGTGAATCCATTCGTGCTGCGCGGTCGCAGGGGCTGGTAACCTGTGAAGAAGTGTTTGCCGATCGCGGCTATCAGTATGATGGTTCACTGGTGCCGCGCGGCCAGCCAGGCGCATTAATCGAAGAGGTGGAGCTGGCGATTCGCCAGACGCTGGATATGGTACAGCGTGGCGAAGTGCAGAGCGTGACGGGGGAGTGGGTGGCCGTTCGGGCTGAAACGGTCTGCCTGCACGGCGACGGGCCCCACGCGCTTAACTTTGCACAGCGGCTCCGGCAGGCTTTTCGTGCGCATCAAATCGATGTTACCTGCCATGAGATCCGCCATTCTTAGTCAAGATACTCTCTTTTTATAACGGCGCAGCGTTCCCGATCATAAAGCCTTACAAGCTGATTATTCCACGGTCGTCGTCAGAAATGTTTCTGTCGCCGGTTTTTTCTTACAGACGCAACGGAGTTTGCATGCCGGAAGGTCCTGAAATTCGCCGGGCGGCGGACCGCCTGGAAGAGGCAATTCAAGGTAAAGTGCTGACCGAGGTTTGGTTCGCCTATCCTGCGCTGCAGGCCCGTCAGCATGAGCTGGTGGGGCAGCGGGTGACGGCAATTGAGACGCGCGGTAAGGCCTTACTGACTCACTTTTCCAATGGGCTGACGCTATACAGCCACAATCAGCTTTACGGTGTATGGCGCGTGGTGCCAACCGGCAAAGAGCCTGACAGCAAGCGTGTGCTGCGGGTCAAACTGTCAACGGCGGACAAAACGCTGCTTTTATATAGCGCATCGGATATCGAACTGCTGGATGCCAACGGCGTGGCCGCCCATCCGTTCCTGAACCGAGTCGGGCCGGATGTGCTGGATATGAAATTGACGGTTGAGCAGGTACGCGAGCGTTTGCTGTCGAAGCGCTTTCGCCGTCGTCAGTTTAGCGGGCTGCTGCTCGATCAAAGCTTTCTCGCGGGATTGGGTAACTACCTGCGGGTTGAAATTCTCTGGCAGGCTGAGCTGGCGGCGAGTCATCGGGCCGAGGACCTGAGTGATGCGCAGTGTGATGTACTGGCGGAAGCACTGCTGGCCATACCGCGACTTTCTTACCGAACCCGCGGTGAAGCCGATGAAAACCGCCATCACGGCGCGATTTTTAGTTTTAAGGTGTTTCATCGTGCAGGGCAGGCCTGCGAGCGCTGCGGAGAAACCATTGTGAAAACGACGCTATCGTCCCGGCCGTTTTACTGGTGCCCCGGTTGCCAGTGACTAGTCCTGATTTAGGTTGACAACGTTCTGCCTGTAAAACGCCCGATGAACCTCATCGGGCGTTTTGTATTTCAGGGCCAGATGCGGCCGCTCGTGGTTATAGATTGCCACCGATTCTTTTACCATCTTCCTCGCCTGCGCCAGATCTGCCGGGCGTGTGAGTAAAAACTCATTTTTCAGGATTCCGTTTATTCGCTCAGCCAGCGCATTCTGATAGCAGTCATAACCATCTGTCATTGAACAGGTTATCCCGTTTCTCTCATGAACCGACTGGTAAAGCGCTGAACAGTATTGTTGCCCTCTGTCTGAATGATGTATCAGGGGACCTGCCGTTTTTCTCCTCCGCAGCGCTTCTCTGTACGCTTTTATGACATTGTCAGTCTGCAGATTTTCCCCCACATGGTAACCCATAATTTTTCTGGAACAGGCATCCGTGACCAGACTCAGACAGGCCACGCCGCTGCGTAGCGGAAGGTAAGTAATATCGGCGACCCAGACCT
>NZ_JACVTS010000024.1:0-98615 GCF_016624545.1 Erwinia sp. S38
AATACTATACACAAAAAAAACCAACCCATAAACCCCCTACCCGCCCCCCGGGCCCGCGCGGCGGCGGCTGGTCAGTGGGGGGCAACCGGGGTGCAGGTACGGCGCGGGTCCTGGCGGAGAGGGGCGCGGGGGGTTCAGGTTCGGCTCGGTGTGGATGTTAATAGATGTATTTATGTGTGTTGTAACTAAAGGCTAGCGTTTTAACTCAATGTGCAATTCTGATTAACTTTCGGTATCGTCAGCTTAAGGCAAATTCAATTGAGGTGCGTATGAATTCAACCGCATATGCTCGCGGAACAAAAGCTGCGTCTGTCTGGAAGCGCTTATCTCGCGTCTACCTTGACGCTGATGATCGCTTTGCTGCCTGGGCTGAAAGGAAAAAGATACCGGCATCGATAGGAAAATCTGTTGTGCCTTTTTCTGTTCTTTTACTAATGACGCTGGCCATCGTTGCAGGATTCGCATTCGGCGCCGTAATCATGATTGTTGCTGCTTTTGTTTATATGGTTCGCCACATCCAGCTAAGTGGATCAGATGATTTGGATTCTACGTCATCTAACAGTTCTTGTGCTGCAGGCGGGCAATTCAGAAGCGGCAATGATGGAGAGGGTTTCTACAGCGGTCCTGACAATATTACGGTGACAGCTTCAAGGTTAGACAGAGAGGACGACGATTAGTCGATGCTAAACTAATCGTCGGTTTGATTAGATTTTCATTGCCCCTTTTGCCTTCTCAACAGCTTCTCCCCCACTCTTTTGAACCTGAGAGGTTCCACTTTTAAATGCACCGTCTAAAGTGCTGCCCATTCTGATACCCGCCCATGACAGAGCCCCCATCCACACTGCAGGTAGTACAAGAAACATCGTGGCCATAACAAAGTTCATGATCAGGTCATCCGAACTGTTCTGAAAACCTGCCATGTTAAAGCTGCTGTGTGTGTCAGAACTGTATAACGCTGTCAGCAGCCAGCTGTCGAGCCACCGAGCCAGCTCCCACCAGAACGTCAGGAAGTTAAGGGCAAAAAGCACAAACGTGAGCGTAATGACGGTTTTAATTTCATAGGCTGAGAACGCCAGGATAAGCGGCAGAATCACCACCACCGCCATGAGTAACACAGCCTGCACCATTGGCAGCGCCTGGCGCATGGCATCAAATGCCGGGAACGCTGCCAGACTGCCTAGAGCGGTACCGCCGATCGCAGCCACACGGGAAACGGAGTTATCAAGCGTAAAATCGGCGTTGCCTCCGTAGCCGGCATAGACGTGTCCCCCCTGTGATACGGTCAGGCTCTCAGGGCTGACAAGACGACGGATAATGGCCTCCTTATAGTCAGCCGCATTGCCACCAATCATGGTCATAGCGGCCGACAGACGGGTCCATAGTCCCGGGTCAGCCTGATCGACGACGCGCGACTGCAGTCCGGTGTCAGCATTATTCCACCACTCGTTGCAGGTTGGGTAGCCACCGCGGCCGGTATCCGGCCTTCCGCTGTCACGGCTCTCATTCCAGGCAAATTCCGCCCGTGGCGTTTTCGATTGCAGGTTGCCGTAATAATTACTGAGGAAGGTTTTGCTGCCTATCCACTCAATATCACGCAGCGTGGCTTTGTCTTTCGTCTGCCCCTGATCATGACGCTTCCACATATACAGCGCGAGCGAATAGCAGTCGTTGGTAAAGTCCTGCAGCTCTTCCGCAAGAGCCTTGTTGTTAATCCGCGTGTGCTGAACCTCAAAGCGGAGCTGACGCATGTCCGGACGGCAGGGGATTGTGGCAACAGACGCCTGCGTGATGCCCTTTGCCAGCTTGTGAATCAGATACCACCAGACCGGCGCTGCAGCAGTCTGATCGTTAATGCTCGATATAACCGGTGAATATCCCGTGTCGTCGGGCGCTTTTGGCGTCCACGTCCCGCAGCTCTGCGCACGTGACGTGTCATATTTGATCGTGCTCATATCGACGTTCATCAGCGGCATACAGCAGGCAATCATTACCAGAAAAGACGTGTAAACCGCATGCTCCATTCGGGGTATGGACAGGGCACCTTTATTCCCCTCATCTTCACCTTCTTCACGTACTTTCAGCCAGATGCCGATAAGCCGGAAAGCGACAGGCGCGGCAAACAGACCCGTTGTGATGAGAATATTCCAGAGTCCGTTGTTAACCACCCAGCCAAGCAGGGTAAGGAAATATTCCAGGTAGCTGTTAGTCAGCATCAGGACGCTCCCGTGCCGCCGAGCAGCACCAGTTCACAGACGACGGCAAAAATGACGCTGACGGCCGCAATGCGGATAAGCGGCTGGCGGTGTTGCGGGCCGAAGCCGGGCGCACGAAATACTTTCACAAAACCCCACGCCAGCGCACCATAAACCGCCAGGCGCCACATCAGCCAGCCATAGCGGGCATGCTCCATCCAGTCACGAAATGCAGCGGCCTGAGCAGGATTCCTTACAGCCTGGTCCGCGACAATGAGCCCGGCCAGCAGGAATACCAGCAGAGCACCGGCAGTACACAGCACGCGAAACAGCACGGGGTGCCGGCGGAAAAATGAGGCGCGTTGCGCCCCGTTTTCGATTTTCACAGGATGCGCTCTCATCAGTTGTTTTCCGTCTCAGGAACGGCCAGACGGTTAATGCGGTTGTCGGTGCTGTCATCGCTCTGCGTCTGCGGGTTACTGTTAACGCGCCCGTTTTCCCGCTCGATAATGGTGAGCACAGAATTGCGGGACAGCTCGCGCTTGAGCTCCATTTCGTTGCGTAATGCGGTGATCTCGCGATCGATGGCCGCAACGCGACGATCGCCTTCCTCAATGGCCGCATTCTGCGCGGCAGCGTTAGGCTCAGACATGCCGGTAACAATCATGCGGCGCATAATCAGCGCGGTTTCAACCGTATCCGCCATCGCCAGTTCGCCGGCGAGGCGGGCGGTCAGGGCGGCGTTGTCAGGATCCCTCTGAAGTGCTCTGATGACGCCTGCAGTAATGGGTAAACTGCCGGTTTTGAGTTTTGCCAGGTTCGTCGCGTTAGGCTGCTCGGTGCCGTTAACGAGTTTTACAAGCTGTTCAGTGTTCTCTTTGGTGGTCTCTTCCAGGATGGGCGCAAATCCGGTGCCGGCCTGAGTGGCACCCGGCTGCTGTTCGTCATCGCCGCTGGTACACTGAGATGCGTCGCTGCAGGTGCGCAGAGAGCTGTCCCCCACGACCTGCACCACAGCTTTAGCCGCTTCTTCAGCGCTGGCATATTTTCCACAGGCCCCCCCGTTACAGCTGTTGCTGCTGACTGAGTCAGAACTCAGTACCGGCAGGCTGTTCATCATGTTGAATCCCGCAGCGGTTAAATCATGCGTTGGCCGGATGGCCTGCTGCCCCTGACCGCCCCGTTTCTGTCCGCCGATCCAGTTCTGGCCTGAGTTGCCCTGCAGCTTGTCCGCTGAGTTATTCACGCGGACAGCATCAGCGTCTCCACTGTTAACAAGCGATCGGTACTCATCCATGACCGCGCCCTGCGTCCATTTGTTATTGCCGGCAAAATCCATCATGCGCTTCGACATGTTCTGGCAGTTGAGCTGGGCTTTATCAAAAGAGACGTTTGCCTGCAGCACGCCGTTTGTGAGCATGTCGTACAGGCCGGGATTGGCACGCTGGATAATCATTGCCGGCAGGCTGGCGACGGCACCGGTGGCGTTCTGCACCACGTCGCCCATAAGGTTTTTAAAGCCGTTTGTTACCTCGTTGAGCTGATTACCGACGGTCGTTTTCAGGTCGAAGTTGCCGCACATCAGGTCGCTGCTCCAGCCTGCGCTCATACCGATTTTACGCATGCTGCTGCGCGTTGCCGGCTGCGAAATGACAGAGCCGCCGCCGAGCGTATAGTAAAGCTTGTCAGAAACCGCGCCGCTGACGTCCTTGCCGTAGCCTATGGCGCTGTTATTCACGGAGGGCAGTGAAATACCGAATGCGCCGGACCGGTTATCATCAGCCGCCTGCGCGGATGCCGCTGCGGACGTGATGCACAGCGCAAGCGCGGCAGATTTAAATTGAACTGGTGACATTGTGCCTCTCAGAAGTCAGTTGAATAGAGGAAGGTCTGTCCGCGTCGCTTGCAGCAGCTGTAGGGCTGCCAGAGCGCATAGGCTTCGTTGCCGTCCTGAGCAATGGGATACGCGCCGTCCGGAAAGACGGCGCAGGAAGCTGAAAGCGTGGGCGACAGGCGCTGCCATTTATGATTCGCCGTGCCCGTGTTTTCTTTCACCTCTCCGGGCGGCCAGTAGCCGGCTTTGTGTGTACCTTTCAGTACCTGATAAACGTGAGGCTGCCCGGAGCGGGTGATAATGTCGGCTACCCGCTGCGCGACCACGGCGGAGGCTTTGTCATCGTCTGTCTGGCTGACGAAGCCGGATCGGGGATAAATATTGCCCCACATGTTGGCGCTGACCTGGCTGCCCAGTTCGCGCTGGCCTGGAACCAGCGCCTCGGGATACAGCGATTCAGGCAGTCCCGATCGCCAGACAAGTGAATCCAGCGTGCTCAGAAAGTAGGGATTAAATGGCGTGGCGGCGGTATCGCACGAATAACCGGCAATGCTGCCGCCTATGACGGAGGTGGCAGGGTGGCCTATCGCATCGGCGTATTTGAATTTGATGTTCGACTTGCGCTGCCCGGGCGTCTTGATATCGGCGGCGTTACCGCCGCCGGCTGGCGCACCGCTGGTCAGCGCGTTATCGATCGTACCGGACGCGCCGCTCATAAACGCCATCTCTGTCCAGGGATTACCTCCCGGGCCGGTGTAGGTGGACACCACCACTTCAGGAATGAAGTGCGTCACCTTAACGGAGGTTTTCACCGAACAGCCAAAGGGCGTACACATCAGCCAGTAACAGATGCCGCTGACGCGCCAGCTGATGCAGTCCTGGGTAATGGCGCTGGCAATGATGCCGGCAGTATTAATGGCGGAAACCGTGGCCGGAGTCGCGGCTGCTACAAGCACGGTGGCAATACCGGCGGCGTTGAAGTGCGTTCCGGGGGAGAAGCGCATCATTTACCCCCCTGACTACGAAGCGTTGCAGCCCGGGCAACGTCGGCCGTGCCATAAACCACATCCCTATCATCAAAAACGACGGCGGGGAACTTATGCAGCCCGATCTTCCAGGCATGTACAACCTGCCGGTATGCCTGAGCAATCTGCTCCTGCTGTCCGGGCCACTGCGGCGACTGAATGATTTCGCGGGCCTGCTGAGCGGCCAGCTGAGGATCTGAAGGCAGCTTGCCGAAAATGGCGTCCTGCAGGCGGTCGGGGCCATCAAGCCAGACAACAGAGCTTTCTTCAGTCAGGTTCTGAGGGGGATGTTCGGCATCGGTATACACAACGTTGCCGGCCATCAGCTGAAACGGTATAAACAGGAAAAGTGAGTGTAATAGCCTGAGTCGCATAGCGGATCTCCGTACGGTAACAGGCCTTCAGAGTGGCAGCGCGTGGTCAGGCTTTCAGCAGTAAACTCTTTTTCCGAGTTTGAAAATTACTGAGGTCGGAATTAAAACGGATGTTAGCGGTTAGTGAAACTGTCTCTACCGCAGTCATGACGTTAAGCAACGAGGTCAGCTTTTTGCCTAAAGCAGGCGAAGCTAATGAGATTATGAATTGATCAATGGGGAGCAGGCCACTATTAAAAACAAACCTGCATGTATTATCTGAACAGGCCTCAATTTCGCCATTCTAAACTCCTTACGGACTAGAGAATATTCAGTGCTTTATCCTTATAATTATTACGCGCCTTTAGCCTGCCTTAAGCGATAATAAACCAGCCCAACTATTATCAACACACATCCAGTCAATTGTTGACAAGTCATTTTTTCACCATACCAGAGAGTTGCTGCCAGCACTGTTAACAAAGGCTCAATGATCATAATCAATGCAGCATTTGCCGCCGTAGTCATGCTTTGCCCTTTAAGCTGCAACCAAAACCGAAGGCTCGTTGCGATAAAGGCACTGGACAACAGCCATCCCCAGGTAGACTCACTAACCTGCTGCGGCCATTGTTCAAAAAGTAAAGAGAGTAACAGAGCGATGATGCCCGTACAGCCGAGCTGGAAGGCAGCCAGAGCCTGAACCGGAACTGTGGCAGCAAAGCGTGTGCAGAAGCAGAAATAGACCGCCTGCAATAAAGCTGAAGCCAGAAACAGCAGTTGGCTTACTTCAAAAGTGAGTCCTTGTTTTAAAGTGAGTAATGCCAGTCCAGACATGCTTATTGGCAGTGCAATCCAGAACGCGATCACTGGACGATTTCCCAGTATCAGCCAGGCAAACAGGGGGACAAACAGCATTGATAAGCTCATTATGAATGCGCCCTCGCCTAATGCTTTTGTAGTGGCAACCGCGTATATCCACAACAAAATATTCGCTGTCTGCAAAAATCCAGTAAGGATTACGGCTCTTAGGCTGCGCATCATATTACGTAATTCAGCAGGTCGACTCAGCAGCAGTAACGCCACACTGGCTAGCAAAAAACGGATCGCTATAAATGCAAGGACTGGCATTTCAGCCACAGACTCACGAGAGCATACCCAGCCAAAGGCGGCAATAAAGGTTGTACAAAATAGCAACCCATCCGCTTGTTTTTGTTTAGAAAAGTTCATTTTTCGAATCCGTTAGATGCGGCTTGAAGAACTGGCAAGAATTAAAAAATAAATTTCACAAGACAGTTTATTGAAATATTCGATTCATAATAGCGCAGATTGGATGAAGCTTCATCTGCTGTACTAATCAATGTTGGCGGATCTGGTCATTAAAATGTGTGACCTCTCAATCGGCCAATTTTTGCAAGGTCGAAGAAGCAGTTGCACAAACTGCAAACAGGAAACGAATGGAGCCGTGCTATGGAAGGTGGCAGTTTGAACCTGAACATATGTGCTTTCTTTTTATCAGTGAGCACGCGGACAATATGGCAGTCGTTAGGTTTGAAGGGGCTATGCTATTAGATTTCAGCTGCCTGCTTGCGTGGAAAATTTAGCTGGTAAGCAATTTATCATGCCTTTTCCTGTGATTGCCCAATGGAATGATTAAATTTTAAACACATCTGCCAGTCGGCATACGCCTGTATCACATGTCGTTCAAACGAACTGCGTTAATCTAAACGCCGCAGATTCCACCGGATACACTTCAGAAGAAACCCAATAGAGATATAACTAAAAATGTAAGTGATGATTTCTAAACTTTTCAATTGTTATGTTATGACATACCCAAACGAATAGACATTAACTTTTTGTTTATTTTTTCACCAGTGCTTGTGGGGGAAAATAAAGAATTCATGCGAAGAGTTGAATCCGGAAATTTCAGAGGGATAAGTGATCAGTACAAGTTTTAAACCAGTGAAACACACGAAGTGGAATGTCGTGACTGTTGTAAGTTTCGTGCTTCTTTCAGGCAATGCATATGGAAACGATGAGATTTTAGGTAATGATGATGACCTTATAGTTACTGGTGAAAACCGAAGTGAAGAATCTGATGCCAGAAAATCACTGACACGACAGTATAAAAACTCTTTGTCTGTGCAATACCTCAAGGATGAGGAGCTAATCCATCGCCGACAAAGCGGACTGGGTGAAACGCTTGCAGGATTACCCGGTATACATCTGGACAGCTATGGCGGCGGAGCTTCCCGACCCGTCATCAGAGGACAGACCTTACCGAGGGTTGCCGTGCTCTCTGACGGAGCAACAATTTACGACGTATCGTCAATTTCACCCGATCATACAGTTGCAACCGATCCTCTGCTTCTTGATGAAATTGAAATCATCAAGGGCCCGGCTGCAACTATTTATGGTGGTAATGCATTAAATGGGGCAATAAATCTCATTGACAGCAAAGTGCCGAAATCAGTACCTGATGACAACATTACAGGCTCAGGAGAATTAAGATATGGTACCGGCGATCATGAAAAAACCGGAGTAGGTCGCATAACAGCCGGAGCCGGTAATTTTGCTTTTCACGTTGAGGGGAGCAGCCATGACGCAAGTGATTACCGGGTTCCATCGTCCTATGGGTCAAATCATCTTAAAGACTCTTACTCTAATAATAAAAGTACGTCTGTAGGCGCATCATGGATTACTGAAAAAGGTTATATTGGTGCCGCTTACACCCTACAACGTAATAACTATGGTTTGCCTGGCCATACTCATGAAAATAATATCTGTCATACTCACGCCAGCACGAAGCTCCACTGCGCGTTACACAACGGTGATGTGGATCCTTTTGCAGATATTGACGATTCAGATACAGCGTTCATCGACCTGCGCAGCGAGCGTTATGATATTCGTGCCGATTATGATTCAATTTTACCTGGAATCGAGCATGCAAGGGTTCGTTTCTCGCACACAAATTACAACCACAACGAAATCGATGGTGGAACCTTATTCGCAAACTATAATAATAAAGTAAGAGATATTCAGATTGAGTTAACACACGTTCCTGTATATGGCTTTTCAGGAATGATAGGTTACCAATATACTGAATCTTTTTTCAGTGGACTTGATGATAATACCGTACAGGTTCCCGCTCCTGAAGGTGCGCCAAGAAGGCTGAGACATAATTTCCTTTCTGACAGTCATGCCTTCTTCATTTCTGAAAAGAAAAGCTTGGGCCCGCTTGATGTTGAACTGGGTGCCAGAAAAGAATTTAATCATACAAATATCGACTGGCCTTTCTGGCGGGAATTCGCTTATAACGATTCTGATCTTAACCCGCTGTCACTCTCCTTTGGTACCACATGGCATTTTGATGACAGTTATTCCCTTTCACTGGATATCAGCCGAACGCAACGCGCGCCAAGCGTGCGTGAGCTTTACACATTTGGTAATAATCTGTCGACAAATACGCTTGAAGCCGGACTGATTACCGGAAGAAATCTCATTAATAATGACTGGATTGATGATCACTCGAAAGTGATAGAAACAGCAAAATCAGTGAACCTGACTCTCAGGAAGTCGAAAGGGTATACAACCTTTGAGGTGGGCGGATTCTATCAGGATATCCATAACTATGTTTACGGAAGGCTGCTTGATAAGGCTGAGGGCAGAGACTTTATGTACTTGATGTATACGCCGGCAGATGTTGTGTTCATGGGCGTGGACGGCGAGGTAAAACACTATTTTGATTATCAGACCAGCGCGAGTCTGTTCGGGGATTATGTTTATACTGAGCTCAAAAGCGAAAATGATAAATTACCAAGGGTCTCTCCGGCTCGTCTGGGCGTACGTTTATATCATGATTTCGTGAACTTTAACGGTGAAGTCGAGTTTTACCACACATTTACGCAAAACCGACATGCATCATATGAAACAAAAACGTCTGGATATAACATGCTTAACATGACTTTATCCCGGCCGTTCGAAGTCGGAGATTTTCAGAACGGAGAGATTTATCTCAGAGGCACAAACCTGACCAATACTTTAGCTTATGCTCACAGCGCATTTATTAAAGAGAAATCTCCCCTGCGCGGCAGAAATATTGTTCTTGGGTTAAGATATAATTTCTGACCTCCTTATTAGTGTATTAGTCGGATGACCACTGCACCTCCATAGCGGGAGGTGCAGTTTGCATCATCGTTAAAATAATCTTTTATAAAAAATTTAATAGTAAGATTCGCCGGACTAAAATTTCTTTTTCATGCACAATCAATTATTCAGATGATTAAATATTCCAACAAACAAACTGCCAGCGATCTGATAATGGCACAATTTTTAATGCTTTATATAATAATCTGCACAGGCCCGTGATTATCGCAGTGCTCGCCATGAGGGTGATGCAAATGTCCGTCTACCAGATAGTCAACGTGGTCACCGTGCGGAACAGCCTCATGGCCACATCCCGGGCCGTGCACGTGATCGGGTGCATGCCCTGAGCAATGGTGTTCTGGTGTACATACGTCGGGATTACTGGCACTGACTTCCAGCACGTGCTCATCCACATGGTCGCCGTGAGGATGGTGCAGATGGCCATCATGGAGGTAATCGACGTGATCGCCATGCTGAATGGCGATGTGGCCACAGCCGGTGCCGTGAGTGTGATTGTGGTTTACGTGATGCTTTTCGTTGCAGCTGGACATTACTGACTCCTGAATATCAATGGTCTTCGTTTATGTGTTCACGGGGTTTGACGGTCAATGGTGTAAAAAACCACGCTAAGAAGATAATTCATTGTTTAAATTGAAATTTAATGGTCTCAGCTCTCCCTTCAGAATATCCTCCGGCAGCGTGAACGTATAATGCCCCAGCATATTGATATGCCCGTGCATCAGTGGCGAAAGCCGGGCAATATGTTCATCCTCTGGTGTTTCCCCCATCATCCTGAGATGCGAAAGCGCTTCCTGCATGTAAAGCGTGTTCCAGAGCACTACTGCATTCGTAACCAGGCCCAGCGCACCCAGCTGATCTTCCTGTCCCTCACGGTAACGCTTTCTGATTTCACCACGCTGCCCATAACAGATGGCCCTGGCGACGGCATGTCGGCCTTCTCCCCGGTTGAGCTGCGTCAGGATCCGCCGGCGATAATCCTCATCATCAATATATTGAAGAAGGTACAGCGTCTTGTTGACCCGCCCTACCTCCATGATCGCCTGAGCCAGCGCCGATGGACGGGTACTCCTGAGCAGGGAACGGAGCAGTTCCGATGCATGGATGGTGCCCAGCTTCAGGGAGCCGGATGCCCGCATCATTTCATCCCAGTGATTTTCAACCTTCGGCAGCTCCACGCATCCCCGGGCCAGTTCATCCAGTGCGCCGTAGTGGGCATTTTTGTCGATTCGCCAGAATACGGCTTCTCCGGCATCCGCCAGCCGGGGCGAAAACTGGTATCCCAGCAGCCAGAACAGGCCAAAAATAATATCGCTGGTCCCTGCCGTATCCGTCATTATTTCAACCGGATTCAGCCCGGTCTGCTGCTCCAGAAGACCTTCCAGCACAAAAATAGAATCCCGCAGTGTTCCCGGTATGACGATGCCGTGGAACCCGGAATACTGATCGGAAATGAAGTTATACCAGGTGATCCCCCGCCCTGAACCAAAGTATTTCCGGTTAGGTCCGGCGTTGAGGGTTTTAACCGGGGTAACAAAGCGCATGCCATCGGCTGAAGCCACTTCGCCGCCACCCCAGCGACCAGCCAGTTCCAGCGTGGACTGAAAATCGACCAGGCGGGCGTTGGCGCTGACCAGCGTTTCAGCCCGGAGATAATTCTGCTTCACCCAACTGAGCCGGTGGCGGGTCAGCGCCGGTATATTGTGTTTTATCAGGGGTTCATGCCCGATATTGCAGGCTTCGGCCAGCAGAACGGCACACAGACTGACGTGCAGATCTTTTGCTCTGGCCTCAGATTCACTGACGTGTGTAAACTCACGGGTGAAGCCTGTTCTGGCATCAATCTCAAGCAGCAGTTCGGTGAGATCCACGGGTGGAAGAAGTTGTTTCACCCGGCTGCTCAGTTGCGTCAGCGCGGGCGGCTCATCGAGCCTTTCCAGACTGCCTATGGTCAGAGAGGGGTATTTACCTTCATGACACATGCTCACGGCATCATTGCTGTCAAAGCGCGCAGACACGGCTTTCCAGGTCTCGTCCAGCTGGTTCGCCAGCTGCTCTGCGGCGGTTCTGCCGTCAGTGGGGTGCCCAAGCGCCCGACAGACAGCGACCCGCTGGGCCTGCCATTCTTTCCCCTGAAGCAGCTTCTGACGCGGATCACCCCAGCGCTCGCTGTTTTCCAGCCAGAGATCACGACGCCGCAGTGAATCCTGAAGTCGCTCCAGCAGGCACAGTGAATAACCGGCGCGTTGAATCCGTCCCTCCGCATCATAAACCAGGCGTTTCCAGGGGCCGGTAATGATGTGCTCAGGCGCATCATCAAGGATACGTTTTTTCGAACCGTTCAGTTCTGTCAGGTAATGGATAGCAGCCAGGGTGTGCTCACCGCCAGGCACGGCTCGGAAGTGTAGATCACGCAGAAGCGCAGGCAGGAAACGCTTTACCCGTCCGTACTGCTCCACCATTTCATCCTGAAAGCTGGTGTCCTGCGGGCGGGCGAGTTCGTTAACTTTATCAACAGACTCCGCAAGCCTGGCGACCGGCACGGTGCTGAATATGGTCTTTCGCAACGCTTCATCATCCGTGTTTTCGTCAAGCAGAAGTGCACAGGCCCTCGCCAGAAGCAATGCTGCCCGGTCAAGATCTTTCAGCGTCCTGAGCCGCTTTTTCTGCCCTGTTTTCTTCGCCTCGCGGGTGATGTCCAGGATCAGCATATCCAGTACATCCACTGCGTCGTCCAGCGCGGCTATTTCCTGCGCTTTAACAAACGCGGTCAGAACGGCCAGACGTCTTATTTCGGGCATTCTGGCGATATACCTTGCTGACGCCATGCCCGCATAGCGGGCCAGATTACGCAGTTGTATGGCCGGGAGTCCGTCAAAATTCAGCCGTGAAAACTCAAGGTTCCTCAGGCGGGTATACCGCTCCAGCGCTTCTGTAAAAGACGGACCGCTTACCGTTACGGGACCTTTTCGCAACTGCTCCATCACCGACACCCGCTGTCCTTCAGGGACTTCAAGTAAGCCAGCGAGTTGTGCTGTCTGCCAGCTGTCAGGCAAAGATGCCAGCTTTCTCCACAGGCGACGATTAGCCCGTTCTCTTACTTCACCAATAATCCTTGTCAGCGTTGAGGCGGCGGGCAGCAACACTTTGTGCTGAAGCAGCCATGCCGTCGCAAAATCAAACATCAGTCCGGGACGCTCATTGCTGAGCCATGCCCGCGTGTACAGCAGACGTTTAAGCCTGAATGCCCAGGGGAAATCGCCAAAATCATGATAGCCGTAATGCTGTCTGATAAGCGCATGGTGTTCCCAGCGTGTATTTTCCCTCAGTGCATAACGGGACAGGACCTCCGGTCGGGGAATACCTAACTGGGCAGCCACATAGCTCCGTACGCCAGCAGGGGTCTGCATGAGATCATTCATAAACGAGCCCAGAAAACGGGCGGTGGTGAGCTGAAGAGCAATGCCAAACCGGTTGTGCCTGCCCCGGCGTTGATTAACGAAATCCAGGTCGCGCTCATCAAGATGAAAATACTTTGCCAGCTGAACTTCATTTGGCTCGGCGACATAGCAGCCATAATTCTGAATCTGGTCATCGGTCAGAAAATCACCACTCATGAGTGCATTCCTTTGTCATCCATTATTCCATCATTTTTTTGGAAGTATCAGATATTATGATATTTGATACCCGTCAAAACCGGAGCGGAAACGGGTATCAGAAATCGCAATTTATGCATTATGATACCACTTTGTATCAAAACCGATTTGTGAGACTTAAAATGGCGTTACTGGGCTATGCCAGAGTATCAACCAGTCATCAGAAGCTGACCGTGCAGATCATGGAGTTAAAAAATGCCGGTGTGCGTGAGGACCGGATTTTTACCGACATGATGAGCGGAGCAACCGACGAACGGGAAGGACTTCAGCGCCTCCTTGGTCGGGCAGAGAAAGATGACATCATCATCTGCACAAAAATGGACCGGCTTGGCCGAAACACCGCTGACATGATTCATATCGTGGATGCCTGCTATAAAAAAGGCATTGCCATTCGCTTCCTGGAAAATGGCCTCAGCACGGAAGGCACGATGGGTAAGATGATTATCCAGATCCTTGCCGCCGTAGCAGAGGCCGAGCGTGAACGCATTCTGGAGCGAACCAATGACGGCCGGACAGCCGCAATGGAGGCTGGAGTAAAGTTCGGACGGAAACCCCATAAGGCCTCTCAGGCAGCACTGAAGATGATTAAAGAGGGTCTGCCGGTAAAAGAAGTCGTGCGCAGGACAGGAATATCACGCGCGACAGGTTTCCGTCTCAGGCGGCAGACCCTGTGATACAGTAAAAATCAGGCGGAGCGGCTTACTGCATCAATGCCCGTCAGAGAAGCAGACAACAGCCACAGACGTTCAGCTTCTGACGGGCAAACCGCCCAGGCTCTGACCCCTCTGAAAGTGGGAGCAATGCTCTCATCAATCTCTGCTATGTCGCAGTCTTCACAGTACATGCCTCCTTTCCCATCGAGAGAAGGTGATGTTGCCGCCCAGACCTGCGTAGCGGCACCCTGTTGTGGCGTTTTAAATTCAGGATCTGCTGGCCGGCCTTCTTTGTCCAGCCATCCGGCATCCGTCATTTCCTGTTGTGTAAGATGGCGCTGCAGGGGAGTAAATATTTTTCCCGGGTGCAGTGAAAAAGCCCGAACCCCCTGCTCCCTGCCTATCCTGTCCAGATGGACTGCACAAAGGGCATTCGCCGTTTTCGATTGCCCGTAAGCCAGCCATTTATCATAACTTTCTGAAAAAGTCAGGTCGTTCCACCGCATGCCCGAGGCGTGATGTCCTGCGGATGAAACCAGTACGACTCTTGCGTTGCCTTTCAGAGCCGGCCATAAACGATTGATAAGGACATAATGCCCAAGATGATTTACAGCAAACTGAATTTCCTGCCCGTCAGACGTCCGGGTTTCAGGGCAGGCCATAATGCCTGCGCTGCAGATGAGAATGTCTATGTGTTGATGTGATGACATAACCTGACAGGCAAAAGCAGTAATACTCTCCGGGCGGGCCAGGTCAAGCTCCGCGACCTGGATGCGGGGCGTTCCGCGTAATCTGCTCTCTGCTTCTTTCTGGTGCCTTGCACCGACAATGACCCGTGCACCGGCTTGTGAGAGCGCTCGGGACGTTTCAAATCCTATCCCGGAATGGCCGCCGGTCACTACCGCCGTCAGTCCGGTCAGGTTCAGCCCCGATACCACCTCACTGGCCGAAGATCGGGAACTGAATCCGGAATTCAGAGGCTTTTGCATATTGTTCATAAAACACTCCCTGGTGCCTTGTTAAATAAGTCCGGTTTATTATTCGCTGACGATGCGCCAGAATTAAATGTAAAATAATCCTTATTTCTGTCGGGATCGTCCAGGATGCAGTCAGACCCACTTTCAGATTTTCTGCTCTCTCTCAGTGCGAAATCGACCTTTTTCACCGGGCTTTACGCAGGCGGGGAGTGGGCTATCAGTTTTCCGGCTCCTGAGGGTTTCAAATTTAATACCGTGCGCAAAGGCAGTTGCTGGCTGACGGTGGAAAATACCGGGGAGCCTGTTTTTCTCCATGAGGGCGATTGTTTCCTTCTCAGCCGGCAGAGGGCATTTACGCTCGGGAGCGGTCCTGATGTAAAAACGATAAACGCGCAAAAGGTATACTGTAACGCCGTGAACGGTATCGCCCGTTATGGTACAGAAGAAGATTTTTACCTCGTAGGCGGCCGGTTTGAATTCAATGAGGATATGTCACTGATTTCTGAACTGCTGCCGCCCGTTCTCATTATCCGCCGGAATGCGCCTCAGGCTGATGCCCTTCACTGGTCACTGGAAAAGCTGGCAAACGAACTGGCGAAGCCTCAGCACGGCAGCGCGCTGATGATATGCCATCTTGGTCATATTATGCTGGTTCAGGCGCTGAGGCTGAGTTTTCGTACAGAAAGCAGGGTAGCCCCGGGGTTACTCGCTGGACTGACTGACACGCGGGTTGCACGGGTGATCCGGGCAATTCATGAAGACCCGTCCCGGCACTGGAGGCTTGCAGAACTCGCGGCCATCGCTTGTTTGTCCCGTTCAGCGCTGGCGCAGATATTTCGTGAGAAAACGGGTATTCCACCTGTGGAATATGTGCTGCGCTGGAGAATGCAGCTTGCAGGGCGCGCCCTGATAAATTCAGATACTCCGGTTTCTTCCCTGGGGCAGGCATTTGGATATGATTCTGACAGCGCTTTCAGTCATGCGTTTCGCCGAATTAAAGGTCTTACACCCAGTGAATACAGGAAGACCATGCGTTTAAAAACAATGAATTAACCTCTTAACGTGGTTTTTTACATCATTGACCGTCAAACCCCTTCACAGGCGTTGCGGATGATATCGGCAACATGTTTGTCGGCGAGGCTGTAAAACATCTTCCTCCCCTCTCTGCGGCGGACGACCAGTCGGTGGTGAAGAAGGTCCCGTAACCTTGCAGAGACGTTCACCATCTTTTCACCAGACAACTCTGTAAGTTCAGTCACGCTTTTCTCACCGCTTTCGAGCAGGATGACCAGTCGCATTCGACCTTCATCAGACAAGGCGTGAAAAAAAAGTGATACCGCCTTCAAATCTGATTCCATAGCTGAGCCTCACTCAAAAAATCTATAGATATATAGATTATACGATTGAAAGCATAATTCAATCTTTAATTTGCTAAATCGTTTGTAAATGACTACATGAATGTGACGTTTTTATTAAAACCACTTTTAATCTTTAATACATTGATATATATGTAAAATTAACCAAAATACTACCATGCAAGATAACGATTATTGCCAATGATTGTAAGCAAACGTCTTTTTATGTGGTTAATTGTTATGTTATAACGTTTCGCATTGAGGTTTGTGCTCATCCGTACCATCAGCGATGAAACTGCGTACTTCATATAAAAATTCTGAATTTGAGTGACTTAAATTAAAAAATGGATTAATTGATGAATATCAGGGCAGTAACTTTTGCAATCGCCTCTCTTCTCACTGCTAATGCCTGCGCGGTAAGTATTGATTATCGCCATGAAGTTAAAGATACCGCAGAGAACACGCATAAAGACCGCCTGCTGATTTCACATCGCTTCAGCAACGGGTTTGGTATTTCTTCGGAAGTGAAATGGAAAAGCGGAGACTCCGGCGCACGCAGCGATAACGTTTACCACGAAAACGTGAGCGATGGCTGGGAAGCCGTACCCAGCTATCTCTACCGTTTTAATCCACTTTTTGCCCTTGAGGGCGGTCTTAATCTCGCCGTAGACAGTAATTACACCAACTATCGTCCCTACGTAAAAAGTTACGTGTATTTCACAGATGACCTGAACTGGTCACTTCGTTTCCGCCCGTTTTATAAGCGCTACAGCGGAAATATCAACACTGAAAAAAATACGCAGGAAAAAGGCATGACCATTACGTCCGTGCTGAGTTATCGCCTGCCGGGCAACTGGGGTATCGAGTACGAGCTGGAATACCACAAAACCGACACCAAAGAGTTTGCGCCCGTTGCAAACAACAAAGACTACCAGTGGACGCACGACGTCAAGGTCTCCTATGCCGTTGACAAAAACTGGAAACCCTACGTGGCTGTCGCCAACATTCCTGGCAGCAAGTATACCGACGAGCGTCAGACGCGCTTCCGCGTGGGTGTGACTTACAGCTTCTGATTTCCCTCCTGCTGAATCGACCAGTGGCTGAATAATGCTGTTCGGCCACCAAAGGAAAACCAATATGTTAAAACAAGCATTTATTTACAGCGCGCTCGCGCTGGCCGTAACTACGTCATTTGCATCAGGCGTTGCTGCAGCAGCAGATACCTCAGCGCAGGCTCAGAATACGGTTGTGATTATTGAGCGCTTTGAACTGGGGCATTACAACCCTCTTCTGGGCCACGGCCGGAGCGGTGAATCTCACTTTTATCAGGGGCTGTACCGGATTGAAGCCGGCGTCTTTGACAGACAGCCTGATCTGATCCCTACCCTTGCCTCCGGCCCGGCAGTGGCTTCGGAAAAAAATAAGGTCTGGACCGTTCCGCTGCGTAAGGGGATCAAGTTCTCAGATGGTACGTCATTTGGACCAGAGGATGTGGTCGCGACCTATCAGGCCTTTATCGATCCGCGCTCGGCGTCTTCTGAAATTGCAACATGGGATAACGTTGAGAAAGTCGAGGCCACCTCCGATGCCGTGGTGTTTACGCTCAAAGAGCCAATGGCAAACTTTGATCGCCGTCTTATCAATGGCATCGCCCCTTCCGAAGCGTTTGATTTTGCTAACCTGAGTAAGGCAGAAGCTTCCCCGCTGAATACGCATCCGGTGGGCACTGGCGCTTATGAATTAACTGAGTTACGACCCGATCAGGCGATCCTGACCGCCCGTAAGGACTACTGGGGACCTCAGCCGCAGGTGCAGAAAATCGTCCTGCGTTATACCGCTGATGAAAATGCGCGTGCGCAGCAGCTGAGAGCCGGTGAAGGCGACGGCACCGCGCTTCCGGCCGACCTTGCCGCGACCTTCAAAGCGCCAGAATACGAAACCTTCTCCGTGAAGGCCGGAGACTGGCGTGCTGTCAGCCTGCCCGCCGGCAATCCGGTAACGGGAGATGATGCTATCCGTCTGGCGGTCAACTACGCCGTAAACCGGGCCGACATGGTCAAATACGCGCTGAAGGGGCACGGTACCGCCAACTCTACCTACCTGGCCCCCTTCTTTGGTGAGGCTTACGATCCGGCAGAAGAGTTCAGCTACTCACCCGAAAAGGCTAAGCAAATCCTTGATGATGCTGGCTGGAAGGTGGGTACGGATGGCGTGCGGGTGCGTAACGGCCAGCGTGCGGCTTTTGATATCATTTATTTTCCGAATCGCGATCGCTCCCGCCGCGATCTGACGCTGATGGTCGCGAGCGACCTGAAGAAAATCGGCATTCAGGTCACGCCGGTGGCGCGGGATTCAAAATCAGTCACACGGGACGTTTATGCCAGCACCTCCGTGATGGCCGGAAGCGGCGTGCCGTACTCTGTGGACAGTCAGGTTTACCACATCCTGCACTCTAAATACGCAGAGCCAGGGGTAGGCGCAAGCTGGGATAACGCCTCTGATTACCGCAATCCGGTCATAGACCGCCTTCTCGACAGCGCTCGTGCGGAAACAGACCCTCACAAGCAGGCCGGCCTCTATCGCGAACTGCAGAAAGAATATCACCGCAAGCCCGCCATGCTGCAGCTTGTCTATCTTGACCATATCTACGTTCAGCGTGAAATGGGTTACAAAAATATCAAGGTCACACTGGAGCCTCATTCCCATAACATCGGATTTGGCCCCTGGTTCACCATTGAGTCCTGGAAAAAGTAGCAGATGGCATTCTCATCAGGACGGTGGCATCGCCGCCGTCGTTCCGTACTGCTGATGGTGGCAAGGCGCATTACTTTCCTTGTACCGCTGCTCATTCTGGTCACGCTGGGGCAGTTTGCTTTGGCCACCGTCAGCCCCTACGATCCGCTTGATGCTTATCTTGGTGGGCTTGCCGCCGAGATGACGGCATCACAACAGGCGTCGCTGTCGGCTGTACTGCACCTTGATCTGACCTGGTATGCGTCCTGGTGGGAATGGGTAACCGGGGTATGCTCAGGAGACCTGGGTATATCCCGCGCCTACCAGCAGCCCGTTACCGCTGTCATCAGCGATCGGCTGCCGTGGACGGTGCTGTTAGGCTGCACCGGACTGGTTTTCAGTACGGCCGTTTCATTTATTCTGGGAACGGCTGCCGGGCTGAAACCCGGCGGCCTTGCCGATCGGTTTATCAGCTTTTTTGCCATCATTCTGCAGACGATACCCCCGTTTGTGCTGGCGCTGGTTATGCTGGGTATCTTTGCCATCTCATTCAACCTGCTGCCCACCGGCGGGCTGACTTATCCAGGGCAGGCGGCGACGCTGAGTTCTACGCTGATGCATCTGTTACTGCCAGGCCTGGTGCTGGGTTTAACACAGCTGCCGTGGCTGATACTCAGCCTGCGGGAATCGGTGACGGATGTACTGAATTCAGACGCCATCCGGGGAGCCCGCGTCCGGGGTATTCCCTTTTCGCGCATCGTCAGCCATCACATCATTCCGACCGCGCTCCCGCCTTTTGTCGCGCTGGTTGGATCACGACTGGCGGAGCTGGTCGCGGGCTCCGTGTTGGTTGAAAGCATCTTTTCCTGGCCCGGGCTCGGCAGCGCACTGGTCAGAAGTGCCCAGTCACTCGATTTTGCGCTGCTGACCTTTCTGACGGTGGCGGTAACGGTGCTTGTCCTGCTGGGCAACCTCATCGCCGATATTCTTTTCGTTATTCTGGACCCGCGGGTTGACGCAGATGCTTAAGATATTTTCTCTCTCCCGAACGCCTCCGGGCCTTTCAGCCATCCTCACCTGGATGACATTTATGGTGGTTGCCGGCTACGCCATCGTGGTTCCCTGGGTCAGCCACGTTGATCCTCTGATAACCGACTTCAGTATGGCGGACCTGCCTCCGGGTAAAGATGCACTGTTTGGAACCGATGCAGAGGGTCACGATCTTTTTATCCGCGTAGCGCAGGGGCTGCGCATTTCTCTCGTAATCTCTCTGGTAACGGCCACAACGTCCTGTCTTTTTGGCGTGGTACTCGGCACGCTGGCAGGCATGAGCGGGGGCTGGGTTGACCGTATTATAATGCGGATTACGGACGGTATTAATGCGCTCCCCCACCTGCTCATTGGCATCCTGATCGTGTCACTGTTTAAGGGTTCGGTCATAGCGATTATTGCCTCCCTGACCCTGACGCACTGGACCTATATTGCCCGGGTAGTCAGGGCGCAGATTATCGGCGTCCGTCACGCCGAATTCATTGAGGCCGCATGGCTTTCCGGCATGAACCGCTGGCGTATCATCCGGGTTCATCTCATTCCTGCCGCACTGGGACAGACGCTAATCGGCCTGGTTTTACTGATCCCGCACACTATCTGGCACGAGTCCACGCTATCTTTTCTCGGGCTGGGGCTTCCGCCGCACATGCCCTCACTCGGTACGCTTCTGTCATCAGCTCAGGGTGCACTGCTGCTCGGCCAGTGGTGGATGCTGCTGTTTCCCTGCCTGTTGTTGATTGCCACAACGGTGTCAGTCTCACTGATTGGCGGCATGCTTAAAAACCGTATCACCGGTCATCAGGAGACGCTGCGATGACGCTGAAAATCGAAAATTTAACGGTCAGGATCCCGCTGGCGCAGGGTAGCCAGGTGCATGCTGCCTCGCTGATAAACCTCGACGTGGCGAAAGGAGAGGTCCATGCCCTGATTGGTGAGTCAGGGTGCGGCAAGTCCACTATCGCGCAGGCCATTACGGGCCTGCTGCCGCACAAGGCGCGCGTATCAGGCAGCGTTCTTTATCGTGAGGAAAACATCCTTGGCAGCCAGTCTCGCTTTCTGGGTAAACATATTGCGCTGATCCCGCAGTCAGCCGCCACGTTTATGACGCCCGTCAGAACGCTGGGCGCGCAGCTTGCAGAAACCGTTGAGGTGCTGGAAGGCCCGCTCACGCCCGAAGAGCTGATGGCAACCGTCGATTTAAAACCTGACGTTTTGCAGCTTTATCCGCATGAAATTTCTGGGGGTATGGCCCAGCGTGCCGCCGTCGCCTTCGCACTGGCCGGCGCGCCGGACGTGATTATTGCAGATGAACCCACCGCGTCGCTGGATCCTGCCCGCAAAGAGGGAATATTCCGTTTGCTGCGGCAGATTGCCGGCGAGGGCGCGGCGGTCATGCTTATCACGCATGATATCAGCACGCTGCTCGATACCGGTATCGCTGACGAGCTGAGCGTATGTTATGCCTCACGCATTATCGAATCCGGTCCTGCAGGCACGCTCCTTAACGGCGGAGCAGAACACCGTTACACGTGTGATCTGCTGGCAGCTCTGCCGCGCAATGGATTGCACAGGATGCGCGGCGTGCCGCCGGAACTGACCGACCTATCCGATGAATATAGCTATGAATCGCGTATTGCCATGCCCGGGGGGACTGAATGCAGGGTTTGATTGCCAGTAATGTGATTGTTGAGTTTGAACGTCCTGACGGCAGCCTCTGGCGGGTGCTTGATCGCGTGAGCCTCACGGTGCCACCGGGCAAAATTACGGGTCTGACCGGTCAGTCCGGACGCGGCAAAACGACACTCGGGCGCGTCATGGCCGGACTGGTCGTGCCGGTAAGCGGAAAGGTGACCTGTAACACTATGCCAGTCGGTAACGTACGCAGCCGCTCCGGTAGTCAGACCCGGGGACAGATTGGCATGGTGTTTCAGTCACCCCGCCGCTCCTGTGATCCCCGGCTGACGCTGCAGAAGACCATTTTGCAGACCGCAAGCCGTGGCGTGGATATCGACCGGATACTCTCAGATGTGGCGCTGACTGCCGATTTGCTCAGACGCTTTCCTGCACAGGTGTCCGACGGGCAGCTGCAGCGGGCGGCTTTGGCACGAACGCTTGCTGCTGAACCGGAATATATTATCCTGGATGAGATGACTTCCATGCTTGACCCGGCTACGACGGCTACGCTGATGGATGCGATTAAGCGATACACCCGCAGTGGTGGTGGCGTGCTGATGATAAGTCACGATCACGAGCTCGTAGAGGCTGTATCTGATGAAATAAGGCAGCTATGAACGTCCTGACTGCAGAAGGACCGTCATTCATGAGCCTGCACTCTGTATTTTGATTGCCTGAAGGAGACTGTTTTGACGAACAAAAAACGCGTTGCCATTGTGGGTGCCGGAGCTCTTGGACTCTCGGCTGCCCGCTCTCTCAGCGCCAGCGGTGCGGATGTGACCGTTTTCGAACGGAGTGACATCGGGGCCGGCACCAGCACAACGACTTTCGCGTGGATCAATTCGAACGGTAAAAATCCCGCAAGCTATCACGCGCTGAACGTGGCGGCGATGCGTGAACACGCTGAGCTACAAAAAAATTCCCGCTCTGAAGGCCAGTGGCTGCAGCAGAGCGGAACCTATGAGTGGGCAACGAACAGCGCACAGCAGGAGCGACTCACCGCGCGTGTTACCCGCCTGCGTCAGACAGACTACATCGCAGAGGAGCTGTCGCAGGCGCAACTCAGAACGCGGGTGCCGGAGATACGGATCGATCCCCGCGCAGACCGCATCTGGCATTTTCCGGAAGAGTGCCTGCTTCATCCCTCGGTATTCCTTGCGCATCAGTGGGCTGAAGCGCGCCGGTACGGGGCAGCACTTCATATCAATGCCGGCGTCAGGGATATCGCTGAACATGAAAAGGGAGTGATACTGCACCTTGATGACGGTTCAGAATGGAAAGGTGACAGCCTGGTGCTGGCTACGGGCCGGTGGTCACGGGAACTGATGTCGCGACTTGGTCTCCAGCTTGCCATGGTGGATCCCAACCAGCCCAATCGGATTGCCTGTGGTTTTCTGGCGGTGACCACGCCACAGCTTACGCAGTTAAGTGCCAACCTGATCACCCCAGAGCTTAACGTCCGGCCAGACGGAGGCGGCCGGCTGCTGCTTCAGGCTCCTGACCTGGATCACCTCGCTGACCCCGCGGCGTCTGTCCCTGCTGAAGGCTACATAGGTCAGGAAATGCTGCACAGGCTGCGTCGACTGTTTGATAACACCCGCTCTGCAAAAATTGAGCGGATCGCGGTCGGACAGCGTTCGCGACCGGCTGACGGGCTTCCCGGCATCGGTTTTGTCACACCACATAAGCGCGTGTATCTGATGGTCACCCACAGCGGCATGACGCTGGCTCCGCTTCTTGGCAGGCTGGGAGCAGAAGAAATTCTGCAGGGGTCGCGATCGGCTCTGCTTCATGACTATTCCCCCGACAGACTGCTGGGCAAAACGGCTGACGACTTTCCGGCCTTCTCCACCCTTCATTTTCCCGCCGCACAATAGCTTTCAGCAGCATTTTTAAAGCCTCTGCCTTTTCATTAACACGAGAAGGCCGTGGTCTGTCAGTTACTTCAGGCTAAAAGCTTCCTTACTCTCTGCTGATTGACCGTTCGTTTCACTCTGGCCAGTGAATAAGCCTGAGTCCTTTCTTCACGGTTTTCCGGAACTCTTCACACTCGCCATGCTCCGCTTTGTGGCAGCGCGCTACGTGTTTCAGCCCCCTGCTAATCTGACGGAGCCGACTTATGGCCCAGTCAATCTCCGCAGCCCGGTTTAGAAGCATTTCTCTGTCAAGAGCAACCGATCCGGACGTATTCAGCATGGGAACAATTTCATCAAGCGTAAAGCCGGCCGCCTGCCCCAGCGCTATCAGCTGAAGTTTACCTAATACGCTCTCATGATATTGCCTCCTCAGGCCGTTCCGGCCTACAGAGCGGATAAGCCCCTTTTTTTCATAAAAACGCAGCGTGGAGGGCTGAACGCCCGTGATGTCTGACACTTCCCTGATATCCATTTCTTAGGGCATTGACTTAAACCTGACTTTAAGTTGCAAACTGCCTGTCAGATTAACATTTACTCAATGAGAAACCGATTATGGATGCTTTACTTGTCACAAAAACGCTCATCGCAGGCATTGGCGCAACGCTGGTTATGGATACGTGGTCACAGTTTCAGAAACGCATTTTAAAGATCCCGCCGCTCAATTATGCGCTGGTCGGGAGATGGATGTTGTGGTGCCTGAAGGGAAAGTTTGTGCATCACACCATCATGACAACGCCGCGCGTTTGGGGAGAAATTGTTTCAGGGTGGGTTTTTCATTACCTGACGGGCATTCTTTTCGCATGCATACCACTGGCGATAAGCGGCAAAGACTGGTTCGGCCAGGCTCCTCTGCTGGCAGGAACAGTAACGGGCATCCTGACCATGATGGCGCCGTTTTTTATTCTGCAACCTGCTTTCGGCTTCGGCCTCGCAGCATCGCGCACGCCCCGGCCATGGCTTGCCAGATTGATGACTTTTTTGACACACCTGTCATTCGGGATAGGTCTTTGTATAGCGTCTCAGCTGTTAATCCCTTTATTATTTGAAAATTCATAACCATGCAGCTGCTCAGTCCGAAATTCGTCAAGAGTTAGGAGAACGTGATTTTTGACGGCTACGACTGGTTTAACCCCTGAATGGGAATGTCTCTTATCTGACGCTGCTAACTGTCAGACCTTCCGCTTAGGGGTAAACTTACTTACATTTTGAAATGTTATGTTATAACATATGCACCACTCTTGAGGATCAGGTTGGTTTTAAGATGTCAGAAGTTGCCATAAGTTTGCAGGAATTAACCCTTGGATATGATGGAAACATTGCGATTGAAGCTGTTTCAGGCTCATTTCTGACAGGGAGCCTGACCGCGGTAATTGGACCCAATGGGTCTGGAAAGTCGACATTGATGAAGGGTATTGCGGGAATTCTCAGCCCGATAGCAGGCAGTTGCCATTCTAAGCCTGGTGTACGTATCGCCTATCTGCCTCAGTCCTCTGAACTCGATCGCAATTTCCCTGCAAACGTGCAGGACCTGGTTTCGCTGGGCCTGTGGCAGGACCGGGGGTTGCTTAAAAGGCATTCAGGGAAAGACAAAATGCGTATCAGCGATGCCCTGAATTCTGTTGGCCTTAAAGGTTTTGAAGATACTCCGATTAACCAGCTTTCAGGGGGTCAGTTTCAGCGTGCTTTATTCGCAAGAGTGATTGTGCAGGATGCCAGTCTCATTTTGATGGACGAGCCTTTTAACGCAATTGATGCACCAACCGTAGAGGTTTTGCTGTCACTTATTAAAACCTGGCACTCCGATAACCGGACGGTAATCGTCGTAATCCACGATCCTATGTTAGTTAAGCAACACTTTCCCGAAACGATAATTGTCAATGGCGTACTTCTGGCGTGGGGGGAAACCAGTAAGGTTCTGCAGGACAGTCATTTGCCCCTGCCCTTTTGCTTTCATGAGGAACTGACGAGCAATAAGGTGGCACCTGAATGATGTCCGTTTATGACTATTTGATTTATCCATTTGTTGAGTTTGGATTTATGCGCCGCGCATTAACAGGCTCGCTACTGCTCTCTTTGAGTGCATGTCCTGTGGGTGTGTTTCTGACACTCCGCCGGATGAGCCTTGTTGGTGATGCCATGTCTCATGCTGTATTGCCAGGAGCTGCAATTGGTTTTCTTCTTTACGGACTGGAAATCATTCCTATGACTCTGGGGGGCATGGTAGCAGGGCTAATAGTCGCATTAGGCGCAGGAATGGTTTCACGGTTTACCGTTCAAAACGAAGATGCATCACTGGCAGCCCTTTATCTCATATCACTGGCGCTGGGTGTAATGATTGTGTCTTTGCGTGGATCAAGTGTTGATTTGATGCATGTGCTGTTTGGAAGCGTACTGGCCCTCAACTATGAAGCGCTATTACTCATGATCGGTGTATGCGTCTTGTCATTGTTAACTTTGACATTTTTTTGGCGTGCGCTCATTGCTGACTGCCTGGACCCACTTTATCTGCGCTCCGTCTCCCGCCTGGGGTTACCGGTACATTGCGTGTTTCTGGCTATGTTAGTAATAAACCTTGTTGCTGGATATCAGGCTCTGGGTACGCTGCTTTCTGTGGGTCTGATGATCATGCCGGCCGTCACAGCGCGCTTCTGGGCAAAAAGAGTCATCAGTTTATGCCTTACTGCAGTTCTGCTGGGTATGATTTCTTGCATAAGCGGCCTTCTTATTTCTTTTCACTATTCACTACCATCAGGTCCAGCCATTATTCTGGCCAATGGAGTTATCTATCTCATTTTAACTACTCTGGCCGTGATGAACCAAAAACGACGGGTAGTTCGTCGTTCTCTAAATAAACCTGACACACGTCCTCACGAACGGAGTAAGTCGTTATGAAATCTTCAACCTCATTGGCTGTTGCCATACTGTTATCACTATCTGCGCATGCGCAAGCCGGCGAAAAACTGAATGTTGTAGCCAGCTTTTCTATTCTTGGCGATTTAGCAAAAAATGTGGGCCAGGATCGTATTTCCCTACGCACAATCGTTGGTCCGGACAGCGATGCGCATGTTTATGAACCAACACCGGCTGACGCAATTGCCATGTCTAAAGCTGATGTCGTATTAACTAATGGTTTGCAGTTCGAAGGTTTCATCACACGATTGATTCAGGCCAGTGACAGTAAAGCAACAGTGACAGAAGTTACCAAAGGCGCTGAAATCCTTCGTGACCCTTCCGGAGGTCATTATCACTTCAATAATGGTAAGGCAGTTTTCCATGCGGCTCCTTTTGATCCTCATGCCTGGCAGTCACTGGCAAATGCTCGTGTTTATATAAAAAATATTGCAGCAGCTTTTTGTTCTGTAGATAAAGAAGGATGTGCCGGTTATCAAAAAAATGCAGAAATTTATGATGCAAAACTTAATATTCTGGCCATTGAAATTAACAGCCTGATAAAAAAAGTACCGGAATCGCGCCGTACTGTAGTGGTAGGCCATAATGCTTTCCGCTATTTTGAACATGAGCATGGCATTCATTTTTTATCACCGCAGGGTGTTTCAACCGAATCGGAAGCTTCCGCTGCTGATGTCGTTGGAATTTTAAAAGAAATTAAAAAAGATAAAGCATCCGCAGTTTTCTCTGAAAATATTTCCAACCCTCGCCTGGTTGAGCAGATCGCCTCAGAGGCTAATTTACCTGTTTCGGGAACACTCTTTTCCGATGCACTTTCTACGACCGCAGGCCCGGCACCAACGTATATAAAAATGATGCAACATAACACCAGGACAATCGTTGATGCGCTGGCCACAGAATAAAACCAAATTAATGTCACGCAAAAAACTGTAATCAAGATTATAAAACAATGGAGTTTGATATGAAGAAGCTTTTATTACCTCTGACAATTTCTGCTGCTTTAATCAGCACAATGGGAAATATGGCATTAGCAGATGAAAATGTTTCAGCATGGCGGTTGTTTGTATCCGATCACGATAAACCGATGGTTAATGTAATTGATGCTGTTGATGGAAAAAAGCTGGATGCTTTTTCAACTAAAGGGCCAGCGACTCTTTATCGTAGTGAAAGTGGCGCAACGGTATATGCAGTGCAGGGTAAAGCTAATACGGTATCTGTAATTTCTTCAGGAATTTCATTCCATGATCACGGTGACCATGCAGACATTGACGTTGGCAACGCTAAATTACTTAAAATCGAAATCAAGGGTAATAAACCTGGTCACTTTGTAGAGCGCCAGGGAAAAGTGGCGCAATGGTTCGATGGTGAACAGTACACTCTCGTCTACAGCGAAGAATCAATGCTGGAAGGCTTCAATGATGGAAAAAGGGTTTTCGTTGGTGCGCCACATCATGGTGTAGCCGTGCCCTATGATAACTATGCCGTAATTTCAGTTCCTAATCCCGAGGACGCATCAAAACGTCCTGTTGGTGCCAGAATTGTTGGACTTGATAGTAAAAAAGCTGGCGAAAACATTTTGTGCCCGGGCTTACACGGCTCTGCAGGATCTGGTGACACCTACGCGCTCTCTTGCGAAACCGGAATACTTCTGGTTTCCCAGAAAGGTGACAAGCCTGAAATCCGACATCTGCCCTATTCCAGTAATCTTCCCAAAGGTAGCGTATCTACTATGATTGGCGGCAAGGGTATGCAGTACTTTATCGGGAACTATGGTCCGGACCGTATTCTTTTGATCGACCCGTCTGACACCCAGAGCTTCCGCCTTGTTCAGTTACCTACCCGCCGCGTTCATTTTGCAGTAGACCCGGTACATCCGAAATTTGCCTATGTCTTTACCGAAGATGGTAAGTTAAATCAGGTTGATGTGATTAAAGGTCAAATCACGAAATCTGTACGAGTAACCGATGCTTACTCTATGGATGGGCACTGGAATGATCCACGACCACGTATTGCAGTCGCGGATGATAAAATTTTCATTACGGATCCCTTGCAGAGTAAAATCCATGTATTAGGAACATCGGATTTAAAAGAAATAACTGATATTAAAGTTGAAGGCCATCCATTCAACATCGTTGCCGTAGGCGGTACTGGAATGAAACATGATGGAGAGCATCATCATGATCACAATCATCACCACGATCATGAACACGCTCATTAATTTCCTTAAGTAATTTGAAAAAGGCCTTCCAGGAGGCCTCTTTCACAAAACCTATACTTCATCTTTATAGAAAAATTCATTGTTCATCTAACAAAGTGTTATGAACACACCACCCTTGAAATGTTAATTTTAAAATGAGGAGTTTCTTTGATTTCTGATGAAGAAAAAGAGGGCACCCTCTCTTTAGATGACACGCTAAAAAATGAGTTTGATATTCATTTGAGTGGTGTTGAGAAGATTGAAATCAACAGTCTGATAAATAAACTCAGGCATTCAAAATTAAAGTTCACATTAAAAAGACAAATTATTTTCATTCTTATCTTAAGATCTGGATCACAAGGCATCACTGCTTACGAGATACTGGATTTTTTAAGGTTAAAAAAAGAAAATACTAAGCCAACGAGTGTGTACAGAGTGCTCGACTACCTTATTGAAACTGGCCTGGCAGTTAAACTGCAAAGTCAATCTAAATTTATTGTAAGGCGATTTCAGTCAAACAAAATATTGAGCATATTCACTGTTTGCTCTGAATGCGGGATGATAGAAGAACTGACGGATAACTTTTGTCAGTTAAGTATTACCCATCTACTCAGTGGACTAGGTCATCAACTTACCTGCAATGCAGTTGAACTGAATGTCATCTGCAAGAATTGTAAATCTCATAACTGAATTAAATTCATTTAAATAATGAGCACGAGAGCATGCTCGCTAAAGCATGCCCTGTGAACGCATTTTTAACTTAATGATGAAGTAAATCGTCAACTACCTGTTCACTGGTAAGTTGATAAGGGAAGTATGTCGGCCAGTTATCCAGTTCTTTCAGAATCTCTTCCTGAGAAGTGTTACCCATAAACAAGTGGAAGTGTGCAGATTTGCGCGGACCGATGGTGTGGTCACTGAACTGAACAAACTTCGGTGCATGCGAATTGGCATCTTTACACTCAAAGAGGTAGCGTACCCCTTTTTTTCCTGATGCATAATGCAGGATTTTGTGGCCCGCATAATCATATTTACAGGAATTCACTTTCCCATCGACGTGAAATTCCATCACACCATTTTCAATGCCTATTTCAGTTACATCCGTTGTATAGCCTTTTTTATAATATTCTTTAAATTCTTCAGCCGTTTTACTGGTGTCTTCTTTCGCTTTTTTCTGGAAAACAGGATCCATTTCACCAGATAAAAGAATTGGGTAGACAGATTGCCACATCCCTTCCCAATCAGTTAAAGGCCGGTCTTTAACATCAGCATCATCGAAGACGCCATGTGAAGCTTTTTCTTCTTTTTCTGTCATGGGTGCGCCATGCGAATGAGCATGATTGTGACCATGTGCATGCTCATGAGAATGACCTTCATGAGCGAAAGCCTGCCCGGCAGTAAGCAATCCTGACAGGACAATGGATAAGGTATTGATTTTAATGAACACAACAAATCCTTAAGTTTGGTTACCAATTGAAATGTTATGCTATAACATTTCAATTACCCCTGCAAACTTCACTTAAAGTATTGATTGCCCCTGATGCACCAGAAAGAAAGGTGTATGTGCCCGGTTTTGCTAAAAGTATTGCCACTGTCCTGCTTCTAGATACCATGGCTTGCCACACTGACATGTAATAAACTGACTTGTTTGTCGGTTAATTCAGCAAACCATCTTAGTTTCCACTGCAGTATCTCTTAGGACCTCGCATAGCATGCCGCTCTCGATTCACCACGTACTTGGATCAGTCCTTAAGAACCAGCTTAACAAACACTTATTGCGATTACAGAAGCTATAAATTATGAAAATGAATTCAAGTTGCGTTCACTCCTAAAGGACATAGCAAGATATTATTCCCATAGAATAAAGCGTAAAAAACCGGCCTTTAGGCCGGTTACATGCTGATTTTGAAATCAGTCAGAAAAAATGTTGTTGATCCATAGCGTCATGAAAACCATATCCGCTGCGTCAGGCACATTTACATGCCAGCGCGGTGAATCAAATTCGTGATCCAGCGGGAGTCCGGCGCGACCTTCCTGCGTCAGCAGAATGTCCGCACGCTTGCCCCTGCTGTCCTCAAGATGAACCGACACGCAGCTGCTCTTACCGATACGATGCGGGTTACAGGTGATCGTGACCGGCGGTTGCAGCCTTGACCTCAGCGCGTTCTCCATTGCGGTCAGTCGCTCGGCCGTCGTTGCGGTCATCGCGGGTTCACCCTGCGGGTGCAGGCTGAACATAACAGGGACAGGCGTTTCATCCGGCGCAGGGCGCTGGGTCAGAGGTTGCGCATACTTAAGTTTAATCATGCGGTCAGCATCGCTCTCTTATCGTTGTGTTCGTCCATCCCGGCGGCATCTTCCGTCATCAATCCACGAAGACGATCCAGTTTTTTCGCTACGAGAATAGCAGCGTCCAGCTCAGAACAGTTATGTTTACGCATCAGTGCTTTACGTTCGGCTTTCTCTTCTTTCTCCGTCATCCCTAGCGCGAGGTAAAGGCTGGGTGGAACAGCGCGGAACAGCGCTTCAATTTTCTTCGAGAGCACCACGCCTTCGGTATAGCACAGTGAGAGCTTACTGGCGGAAAGCAGTACGGCTTTTTGCTCTTCTGAAAGCGTCCGGAAGCGGGCAATATCCTCCACCTCTTTTTTCGGCATCGTCAGGCAGATCCACCATTCCGCCATATTCAGCATCTTGCCGGCAGCGTTCGGGTAATCCTCAAGGTTTTGTGTGGCAAGCCACAGCCATGCACCAAGCTTACGCCACATCTTGACCACTTTGGTCATATAGGGGGCGAGAAGTGGGTTAACCGTCACAACGTGCGCCTCATCCACGGTAAAAACAATGTCGCGCTCAAGATACTGGTCACGTTCGGCAATGTTATTAATGGTGTTGGTCAGCGACACCATCGTCAGCGCCATCTGCGCCTCGTACCCTTCACGGGCAAGGTGTGCTAGGTCAATCAGCGTAACGTCAGCCTCCGGCCAGAGAGAGCCCTCCTGGTTAAAGAGCTCTGCCTCAAAGCTTCCGTGTTGCGTAAACATGCCCAGGGATTCCGCCATTTCAGCCGCTTTTGCCCGGCGGGTTTCGTTACGCACCTGCCCGCTGCCACTCTCAGTCTCCAGTGAAATGGCGTTAAGCGCATTCTGCAGGTCGCCCGGCAGCATCTGGCGGCCTTCATCCAGAGTTTTACGTGCGGCCATAATCAGCGCTTCGCGGATCATGGCGCGGTCGGCACGCTTCAGCGCGGCATCTTCTTTCGGGTCGCCGCCAGTGATCATCATTCGGGCAGAAATTTCCATCTCGCCCAGAATGTCGCGCTTACCGCTCTCTTCATCATCATCCAGATCGTCTTCAATTTCCGGCAGGTCACTCTCATCAATTGCCGGAGCGGGCGCGTCGCCGTCAAACAGCTTATGCGCATCAGCGAAGGGGGGCAGCGATACGCCGCTGCCGGGTTTGACGCTGACCTTGTTAACCGTAAGGCCCAGACTTTCAAAGTAGTCAGCGGTCAGACCGAAACTGTTACCGGCTTCCGCAATGAACAGGCGCGGGCGGTGAACGGCCATCAGCTGACAGAGCATCGAGCAGAGCGTGGCGGATTTACCTGCGCCGGTCGGTCCGAACAGCAGCATGTGCGCGTTCTGAGAGCGGTCATCCTTATTTAGGGGATCAAAATCAAGCACATCGCCGCCACGGTTAAAAAAGCTGAATCCGGCGTTACCGGTCCCGGTTTCGCGGCCGGTGACGGGCAGCAGCCCGGCAAGGTGCTGAACCCACGTCAGGCGGGTATACCAGTTTTTTTTGTCATGCTGCGGGTTAAAGCACATAGGCAACGCCCGCAGCCAGGTGTTAAGCGGGCCGGTTTCATGTTCAGCGCGTACCGGCTGCAGCCCTTCGTTCAGCAGTACGGTGCTGAGCTCGATGCGCTTGCGGTTCATTTTGGGCATGTCTTTTGCCCGCAGGATAAAGGTGATGCCCGCACGATACAGTTTGTGGCGGTTTCCCAGCAGATCCTTTACCGCCGCGACGTCCTGACGGACGCGACCCGACTCGGTATTCTCGCCGATAGCGTTTTTCGCCAGGCGGTTAAATTTCTCTTCCAGCGTGTCCTGCGGCTCTGCGACAACCGTCATGCACAGCATGGTGCCTTCGGGGAACGTGTCCATCAGCGCGTTAATTTTCTTTTCACCCCGGCTCTTTTCGCCGGTGAGCGTGCCGGGCTCAGGGGGTTTACGCAGGCGCTCCACGGAAATGGCGGAATGGGCAATGTTATCCAGCCACCACACGCCGTTTTCAACGTCAGAACGTGGCGGCGTGAACAGCAGGGTTTCGGCGAAATCATTCTCTACAGGGATCATGCCTGCAGGCGTATCCCGGCTGTCTTCATAGGCCGCCGCACGGTAAAATGCTTCTTTATTCATGCCCTCGGGCGCAGGATTGAACATCCGCAGCAGCCAGGCGTGAACCTGCAGGCCATTCTGGCGCGTGCAGTAGATGTTGACGCTGGAAAAGGCGCTGCAGAGGCGCTCACACGCCTGATTCAGCATGCCGATGGGTGACATCAAATCAACGCTGTTTTTTGTCGCCCAGCGGTAGATAACCATGCGCGTGCGCCGCTGCTGCCCGCGCCACGGCTGGCCGGTGATCAGCTTGTCTTCAAACAGACCTTCAGGACGCGCAATCCCGCGCATATGCTGCTCAGTTTCCTTAAGCCACGCCTCGGTAAACCCGCTGCCCTGCGCGTGCGGCCTGACGTAGCCGCGCAGACGGTCAAGGTAGGCATCGACGTTATTTTCATCCTGACAGTAGAACTGAACGATCCACGGATTGCTCGCCAGGTCGTCAAAGCTGTCCTGCAGCGCATCTTCAACCACGTCGCGGATCTGCTCCAGTCGCTCGTCAGGACGGCCTTCGGTTGCCGCCGGCGTCACTTCATAGACGGCACCCACTGAGATACCATCATCAAGCAGCAGGCACTGCTCCTCATCCAGAAACTCTGCCCACGGCAGATAATCAACGATGGACGGATTATGGGAGTAAACGCGTTTTTCATCGGCCTGTGACATTTTACCGGGACGGACAACGGGCTCCGGACCGGCCTGCTCAGAAACGTCAGATAAGCGGCGGTTTTTTTCAGGGGATTTCCCTTTAAAGAGTCCGAACATTACAGCGCCTCCGTACGTTCGCCAGGCATGGCGTACTGCGTCTGGTCATAGAAGGGGAAAACGGTGCTGTAACCGGGCACGGGGGTGTTTCCCTGTGCGAGATGAGGGAACACGTACATCACCATGTCAGGATTAGGCAGTCGCGGGAACTGCTGGCTGATTTCGGATTCCTGCGTGCGGCTGTAGCTGCGATCTTCGCTCAGTGCGGCCTGTTGCTCGCTGTCAGAAAGACCACGGCGCAGCGTGCTGCGGGCTTCACTGCCGCGCGAGACGCCTGATTCACCGTCGGTACCTTTCCACAGCTCCAGCATGTTGCTGTTGCCCGGCGGCAGCATTTCATCTTTGTTTGTTGAGCAGCCGGCAAGCGTGCTGGCTGCAATAATCATGAAAACCCCGAATTTTGTAGTAATACTCATGGTCATTCTCCTCAGTCCAGTCCGCCGGTGCTGCCGTCTTCGCCAGGCAGGGTGAAGTCGTAACGCACACGGCGGCCCTTATCTTCGTAATCGATCGCCAGCTCGCGGGTAATGTGTACGGCAAGTTTTGCACCCGGCTGTACGTAGATAGCGTCAAAAGTCTGTCCGTAGCGCTGTTTGACCCAGTCAGTTGTTTCAGACATACCGCCGGAAAGAGCCTTCCCGAGCGCCGCCTTTCCGGCGTCGCCAGTCATGGCGCCGGTAATACCATTCACATTGTTCTGCGTTGTGTACTGGCCCTGACTCAATCCTTCACCCGCCGCGCCGGCTGCAGACAAACCAAAAATTGTTGGCAGGTAACTGGATGCATTGGATTTGCGTGTTCCGGCAATACAGGGGATACCGTTTTCATCAGAAATCCAGCCGATGCCGCCACTGGTGCCGGTCTCTTTACCGCCGTTCTGGTTGCTGCTATTGCCGCCTTTGCCGCTGCGGTCCGGCTTCGGCAGAGTCCGTACGGTGCCGTCGGTAAACACAAACGTGACGCTGTTGACCTGACCACGCACGCAGGACAGGGTCCAGTCGCCGGAGGCGGTGCCGGAGACAATCGCACCCTCAACGTCCGGCAGCTCAATGCCGTTGGCCGTCAGGTTGTCTTTTCCGATGAGTACCTTAAAGGGATACGGGTCGGTTACGGTGCCGTTGATCGGCACGCGACCGAGCAGTGCCGTCATGGCGCGGCTGCCAATCAGTGTGGAGTTCTCCGGAAGCGTATACACCGGTTCGGCCTCCTCTTCCGCGCCTTTTTCAGCGGTGGAACCCTTTACCTGCTGTTCATAGCTGCCTTTTTGCTTCGTCAGGGCGTTTTCACTGAGAAACGACGTCGGGAACTGTGAACCGCCGGCACTGCTGCCCGACGCGCCATTTTTCTGCGCCGAGGACGTGGAGGGGCTGTCCTGGGGCGTGACCCACATCAGGCCATCACTGCCGGAGGCCGGGGCATTGCCACCGCCGGCACCCATACTGTCAAGGCCCAGACCCAGCGGGATATCGCTGTCAGTATTTTTTGCCTTGTCTGCAATACCCTTACCGGCATTCTGCAGTTTATTCGTCAGCTCGTTGATTTTTGACGTCAGGACGTTCTGCTGCTGGCGCATCTGGCTTTCACGCTCGTGATAGCTCTTCTCCACGCCCTGAACCGCTTCATTAACCTGGCCGGAAACGTTGGTATTGCGCTCCCTCAGCTTTTCATTTTCGTCCAGCAGTCTGGCATTCTGCTTGTTAAGAGAATCCTGCTGCTGACGAACGGCGTTTAGCGAGCCCACGATGGTTTTCAGCGTATCCTGCGGCGTGTCGCCCTCGATGCCGAGCGCTTTGAGCTCTTGCGGAGACAGGTTTTTCAGCGCATCGTCTGTCTGCGCGTGTGTTGCCTGCGCGGCGGGCTCCTGTGGCTTGCTGTTATAACTTTTCACCGCAATGAATCCGCCGCCAACCAGAATGGCCGGAACCAGCACTTTAACCAGTCCGTTTGACTTAATTTTCATAGCGGATCACCTTCTGGGCCGGGCGGGTAGCAGCCTTATGGATTACGGATGGCTCACGTACAAACGCGTCATCAGGACGACCGGCGGTGACCAGGTACAGCGTAGTGGTGTCTTCGGGCGTGCCGGCGGCACCCACCCAGCGGTGCTGGAACGTTGCCGTGACAAACCGGCCCTGCAGCTCACGCGGATCGAGTACAACCTTCTGCGATGAGCTGTTGCGGATCCTCAGCGCAATGACGGTGCGACCGGCCACGCCCCAGCCCGCTACCGGTGACACGGTCACAGGAGCAGAGGGATATAACGTCGTAATGCGTGATGGCAGGTGCGGATTAACGGGATGAATGCCCGGCACGGCTTCAACGGTGCGCACCGGTGCATACAGATTCTGTGCTGCGTAGCGCGTCAGCAGTACCGGAACGGGAGCTTTATAACTCACTTTTTTTCGCTTCGCCTGCGTGCTGTTGCTGCCGCTGGCGGCTTTCTCCCCGGTGCCGGCGGTTGCCCTGCTGAGGGTGCTGACGTCGCCGCTGTAAACGATTTTAACCGGCTCGGCTGACGCGGTGGCCGTTGTATGGACGTCCAGCAGAATAACCTCACCGCTTTCCATGTCCTGCAGCTGCAGGCGCGTCTGAGGAAAATCGCTGTCAGCTTTGAGGTAGACCGCGCCGCCGGTGCTCTGTACGCGCAGTTTGCCGTTCAGTGCCGGCGGAAAACCCACGCGCACGTTTTTATCAACGAAAATCACGCGTTCCTGACCCGTTTTGAGTGGGATCTGCAGCGGCACGCGCTCCCATTTCATCAGCTCGTCCGCCTGCGCCGGTGCGGAAATCATCGCTGCCACCGGCAGCAGGGACAGTGACAGCGCCACAAGGCATGCACGCGATCCTGAGGTAAAAGATGGATTCAACATCAGAACATCCCCTTTCTTTCTGGTTTCGGCTGTTCAGGCGCGGCGGAAAGACGCTGCGGGATGCCTTCATAGCAGTCCAGCGCCATGCCAAATGGATTAGATTCAGAGTCGCCGTCCCAGCGCACGACTTTTAGCGGATAGCGCACCATCGCGCGTTTAACCGGTTCGGTGAGGTAGTACTCGTCGGCAACAAGATCGAGTTTCACCGCCCAGTTATCACGATCGATGACCTTCACGCTCTCACCTGAATAACCACGTCCGGGAATTTCGTAAACGACGCGCACACGGTCGGTTAACTCGTTTTTTTCACCGCGAACCTTTGAATCCTCTTCAAGAAATGCCTTGCACTGTGGCGTCAGGTAAGCTGAAAGCGACTGAATGCGGGCGGGATAGTCCACTTTGCCGTTTTTGGGCCAGGCGTTCAGCTGCTGGAAAATGTAATACGTAAAGCCGTACACGGTCGGAGGGGGGATTTCCCACCACGGGCGCGTGCTGCCCTTGCGCAAATCAGGCGGATTGTGGATGGTCAGCTTTTCAGGTGCCCGCATCCAGCCCCCCATTGCTGTAATTAGTAACAGCAGCAATACGACACAGGCCGCCCGCAGGGTAAAAATATGCTGATCGCGGCCCTTAACCGCGTGGCGAAAACGACTCATCTGATACTCCTGAGGGTTTTGCTGCGTCGCAGGGACCAGCCCCGCGAGTCAATAATCAATCTGAAATCCCCCAATCCCATGCGGCGCTTCTTTAACTCGAATTGCTGCCAGAGATAATTTTCTGGTTTTCCCCGTTTTTTGCTGGCAAGCCATTTGCCGCCAAACGCAATCAATACAAGTGGGAAAAGCAGAGCGCCGGTTGGAATGGCAAGCCAGCCAAAAAGTAACGCGAAGGGCAGGGAAAGTATGAAGCCGGATAAGATGCCAATTAGTGCTGTCAGTCCTAACTCGGGGGTATTAAACCCCCGAAATACGACTGGCTCAGCATTGAGGCGATCCGGTAAAAATTTAATGGTCGCCATCTGGGGCTGTCCCTTACGCGATAACTTCTGCAGACTTGCCGAGCAGCCAGATAACTGCGACCAGCATGACAACCCCGACAACAACAATGGACCCGAATTTGGTCCAGGAGGCACGGTCATTACGAACTTCACCAAACGTTACGAGACCAGCTTCAGCAACTTTAAAGAATGCAAAACCGCACAGAACGAGACCACCAAGAACGAGTCCATCCTGCACATGACCGCTGAGCGTTCCCATCAGGCCGGTTCCCGTGCCGCTCGACGTTGGACCTTCAACCGTCGGCAGATCGGCAAGAGCTGGCCTGGCAGCCAGAGCACTCAGCAGGCCAGCCGTCAGGATACGTGCCCAGGCTGATTTAGCTTTAGTCTGGGCTTTAGCGGTCACGCGGGTTACTGCTGATACGAATTTAGACATGATTTCACCTGTAAAAAGAGTGGGTTTAGGGTTAACTACAAAACATCCAGATACTTACGACTAACAATAAGACTGAGCGAACTACGGCTTTGCCCATTGCGCCCTCCTTCAGGCGCTGATTTGTCCAGCCTGAGTAGACATCCACGATTGCCCATGCTGCCCAGAAGAAGAGGAATGCAATCAGCAGCCCGAGACAGAGCAGGTGCAGCAGATTGGGTTCCACATTTCCGGAAGCCGCTTTAAAGGCTGCTTCCTGTGCAGCGGTCATTGCCATCAGGGACGCTCCCGGCGATAATTTCCTGCCACGCCAGACAAATCGCGGGGCTGGGCACGCGTGGGTTCCAGATAGCGATCAATGCCTGTGCTGATGGTTTTAAGGTCGTCGTTTGCCCGCTGATAATCGAAGAAATAGCGGCCACGCTCTGACGGATCAGCCTGTGCTGCGGTAACCCGCGCCCGTTCCAGCGAAGCCTGAACCTGGACGATCATTCGCTGAGCGGATGCCAGCTCGTCTTTCTCAGATGCAGACGCCGGAGAGGACGCGAGAAAGGTCAGGCCCAGCACACCGCCGCATAACAGAAGTTGTGTTGCCAGACGAAGAGATTTCATATGCACCTCCAGTGGTTGTTGAGTGCGGTAAGCATGCGAAATCTGGCAGCCGGGTTCAGCCGTTAACTCTTTTTGGAAAAATAAAAATTTAGAAAGCAGCTCAAATGCCGGAGGAAGTTGATTCAGATATTAATGATTGTTGTAACTAAATAGATGATCTGACGCGGCGCGATGCGCCTTGCCTGCTGACGGCCGGCATCTGAAAACAAGTTTCAGGTGCCTCCGTCCAGCTCTGATATGGGGAAACCAGCGTTAGACATTAAATTAATTCCCCGAACGCAGAATTTAATCTGCGGTTTCGCCGACTAATATTGAATGATGAGTAAAATCAGGCACAGCGCGCGTTAACAGGTATCGTGCAGAAAGGGAGGGGAAAAATTATGTGCGGAAGGTTTGCGCAGTATCAGAGCCGGGACATTTACCTTGACGCCCTTGGCGCAGCCGACAGCGATTACGCGCACGATCCAGAACCCATCGGCCGTTATAACGTAGCGCCCGGAACCAACGTGCTGTTGCTGAGCGAGCGCGACGAGGAACTGAAAATAGATTCGGTGTACTGGGGTTACGGACCCGAATGGTGGGACAAGCAGCCGCTCATCAATGCGCGGGGAGAAACCGCCGCATCGAGCCGTATGTTTAAACCGCTATGGAACAACGGCCGCGCCGTGGTGTTTGCCGATGGTTGGTTTGAGTGGGTGAAGGAAGAAGAAAGGAAACAGCCCTAATTTGGGTCAGTTTGGATATTAAAATGTGATGACGAAGACAAGTTTCACCCTCGTCATCTTGATAGCTAACCGTATTAAAATGACAGTCCGCGCTGATCCGTATCAGGTCCAGCTTTTCCGAAGAGCAGTGAATTTTTCACGCGTTTCTCCCAGATAAAGCGCTGAGGAGAGAAAGCATACGCTGTATCCCAGTAATTCAGTCGCTTCTTCCGCCAGATTTTTAACTTCCCGGTTATACCCGTAAGACATAAGATGCTCCCAGAGCTGATTCATGCCAAATATACGTGAGAATATTAATATTATGATCAACCCCATCGCAGTCATCAGCCACGAACGGTGCTGAATAAAATCAGTCAGCCCTGTAACGGTGCTTGCGGGTATGAGCGCGGAAAGTGCAATACACACGACGGCGGTTGTAAGAGCAAACCAGAGCCAGCTGCCGTGCCTGATCATGTCAAAGATGTCGTCCAGCTCCCGGATCAGCATACATAAGTAAAAACCCCCGATAAGGATAAGTCCGCCGCGGATCTCAGGGCGCTTTGTCGCGCACCAGAAAAACAGCACGGCGATGCCTGCCAGAATGATTTCCTGCAGGATTTCAGTCACGGAATTTTCATGTAGAGCGTTGTACATAAAGTAAACGTCAACGTAGATGGCTGACATTGCCAGCAGGATAAAAACCGATGCGAATAGCAGGAATAAACATTCTCGGGTGAGAAGCGAAACAAAGGGAATCATGTCGAACTCCGTAAAGTTGGTCTTTTTATTCAGTTTACTTTTTCTGTTGCCTTTCATTTTTTGTATCATCAATATGTCATCAGTAATCTGTTCATTGAAATCATAAGGATATTAATCGCCGTTGCACACAGCGTATAAAGGTTCATATGAATAAATATCACCTTGCTTAACAAGCCTTATTTCAGTGCGTTATTTACAATAAAACGAACCCGTGATTTCGCTTTTTTAGTCAGGCCACTATTTCACCCGCTGATATAAGCGAACCCGATAAATAACTGAGCCTGACTCACTTAGTGAACAGCAGAGTCCGGAGAGCTATTTTCTTATGCGACCGGAATGTAGTAGCACCCTGAAAAATAACTATAACCATTAGAAGTTTTTATGCTGTTAATTTCCAGCAGGTCCGGGCCTTCAGCCCGGACTTCTTCTCTTAACGGCAGTTCAAAATGATAGATTGTTGAAATCATGTGCCTGAATTCGTCGTAACTACCAAGCAGATTAAATTTCAGGTAACTGCCTGCCATCCTGATACTTTCTAATTCGTCGGAATGAGTAGTGTCGCACAGTAACATCTTAAGCCTGGCATCACCGAATCTGCCTACAGGTTCGCAATGGACAACCGAGTAAATGGTTTCAGCTTGTTCGAGCATTGTCATTTCAAGATTAGACAAGCGGGTAATCTTATCGCTAATACATTCGATGCTATGAAAATCAACATCATTAGTGAAACTGTGGTGATGGCTGAGGCTGATGTCCAGACTCACATAATCAGGTGGAGGCAGGGGATGCCTTACCATTGTCGAACTGGGAATGATCCCGGTAAAGTTCCACATACGGCTATCCCGGTATACTCTGGGTGGCGTTCTGAAATGCCTTGAGAAGACCCGTGTAAATGCCTGCTGTGTGCCAAATCCCAGCGCTTCTGCAATTTCAATGATAGGCATGTTCGTTAACTTCAGTACCTGAGCCGCCCTGGCGAGTCTTCTGTTGCGAATATAGGTGGCTAATGGCATGCCGGTCTCTTCCCGGAACAGCCTCTGGATGTGCCATTTGCTGTATCCGGACTTACGATAGATCTTCTGTATCGTCAGGGAGCTTCCCAGATTTTGTTCTATCCAGTGTAATAATTCTAGCGTGAATTTTCTCACGGTTTTCCTCTCAGAATAGCAAGGTGCAGGATTAGTCAGAGCTCTCATCTAAAACATAATTCTTATTGTTAATGACGAACTCCCCCAGAATGTGGTCAATGATTTCAATAAACTCTGTTAATGGCTTCTGGGACTTCCCCGTGATAAAAAATTTTCTGACGGCACCATAAAAAGAGTAAAGCAAGATATTTGTTATGATTACGGACTTGTCTTCCCCATCTATTTCGCCTTTACTTATGGATAAGCACATCGCATCTTTTACTAGCTGCTCAAAATCACACATGAATTTTGAGAGGCTGAGCTGCAATGGCTTGTAAGTTTCGGCCTCGTCACAGCGATAAATCATTAATTTCAGGTAGTGCTGCACCTGACTTTCCGTAGATAAATCATTAATGCAGCGCCTAAACATGGAAACAAGCGCGTTCAGTATATGCTCATCGCCTGACGACAGCCCTTTCAGCTCGGCCATTAAAGGCCATCTGAAACTCTGAGTGACATGGTAAAGCAACTCGTTTTTATCCCGGAAATGCCAGTAAATAGCTCCCCGGGTGCACTTTGCTTTTTTCGCCACCATATCGAAAGAACTCAGGTAAACGCCGTGTTCGCAAAAACATTCCTCCGCCGCTTTTATTATGCGTTCTTTTGTGATGGAAGCTTCTTCCTTGGTTTTTCTGACCAAGTTAACCTCCAGTCAGCGGGATATAAACAGGGGCAGCCGCACATCTTTAAGGAGGCTGTTAGTGGTACCGCCCAGGATCAGTTCGGACAGACGTGGCCGGCTCCATGCACCGATTACCAGCAGGTTTGAACCATGTGCGGTCGTGTGCTCAACAATGACATCGGCAACCTCTCTTCTGTCGGATTCGACGTTGACAAGGTCGACACTGACACCATGGCGAGCAAGGTAAGCCGCCATATCAGCGCCGGGGTCTTCACCGTGAAGGCCCTGACTGTGATGTGCATCCACAATCAGTAGCTGAACTTCTTCCGCACTGATTAAAAGGCCAAGAGAGTCAGATACGGCCCGCCATGCCTGCCGGCTGGCGTTCCACGCAATGGTGACTCTTTTCCCGATCCCCTCCCCCTGCCAGCTGTCAGGAACGACAATTATCGGCAGGCCGGAGTAGGAAATGAACGAGTTGATCGTCATTCCCTCCGGTAATCCACTCATGCTCGGATAATTAAAAATGACCAGATCGCTGAATAAAGCATGCTGAATTGCATTTTTATTATCTTCCGTCGACGGTATAACGCGAAGTTCAGCCTGCACGCCCAGCTTATCGGAAATATCCTGTATGCCATGATGCAGCTCCAGTAATTTACTGGTTGTTGAGAGCTGATGCTTTTTTATTACCTCAATGATGGCATCCCCTCGTGAAAACGATTCTTCCGGGACGCCAGATTCATGGCGCATTGACGTTACGCCTATCAGATGAGAATTCTGTACACCGGCTAGTTCTCCAGATCTGGCGAGTACGCTCAATCCTTCAGGGGAAGCATCAAAAAATACGGTAATGTTTGAATAGTCTGTCAGCATAAATACCTCATTATCTTTCGTTGCTATTTACGTTTACAGGAACTGTCCGGCTGGCAGGATGTGGATTTCCTGCCAGCCGGTTCAGATGGTCTTTATGTGTCAGTATTATTTTTACGCTTTTTAAGGCTGTTCACTAAAACGTAAAAAAGAGGGATGAAGAATATGGCAAGGAACGTCGCTGTCACCATACCGCCTACTACGCCCGTACCGATGGCATGTTTACTTCCTGAGCTTGCGCCGCTGGAAATTAACAGCGGTATGACCCCCATGGTAAATGCCAGAGACGTCATAATAATCGGACGCAGTCGGAGGCGTGCTGCCTCAATGGCCGCCTGAGATAAGGTCCTCCCCTCTTTCTCGTACAGCTCCTTGGCAAATTCGACGATCAGAATTGCGTTTTTGGCGGAAAGTCCCACCGTCGTCAACAGGCCAATCTGGAAGAAAACGTCGTTTTCCAGGCCGCGCATCATTGTGGCAAGCACGGTACCAATAACCCCCAGTGGAATGACAAGTATTACCGAGAAAGGTACAGACCAGCTTTCATAGAGCGCTGCAAGGCACAGGAAAACGGCGATGATTGACAGCGCATACAGCGCCGGAGCCTGCGAACCCGAGGATCTCTCCTCATAGGAAAGACCCGTCCAGGAGAGCTTCATTCCGGAAGGTAAATCTTTTGCAATGTCTTCCATTGCAGCCATGGCATCGCCTGAACTGTAACCCGGTGACGGCTGGCCCAGAAGCTCCACAGCAGGTACACCGTTGTATCGCTCCAGTTTAGGTGAGCCTATCTCCCACTTTCCGGAAGCGAAGGAGGCAAATGAAACCATTTCACCGGACGAATTTCTCACGTACCACTGGCTGAAATCCTTCTCCGTGATCCTGGACTGAGGCTGACCCTGAATGTAGACGCGCTTGATACGTCCGCGATCCAGGAAGTTGTTGACAAAAGAAGAGCCCCACGCAGCCGACATGGTGGTGTTGATGTCATCCAGGTTGACACCGAGCGTGCTTGCTTTTTCATCATCGATTTCGATTTTGTACTGCGGCTCATCGTTTTTACCGTTAGCACGCACCATACTGAGTGCCGGATTTTTAGCGGCTTCAGAGAGGATTTTTTCCTTAGCCTTCATCAGCTCGGCATGGCTGTGTCCGCTAAAGTCCTGCAGGAAAACATCGAACCCCGTGGCGTTGCCGAGCTCCATGATTGCCGGCGGTGCAAAAGCCAGGACCCTGGCTTCTTTTATTGTGCCAAAGTAGTCCATAGCCCGGCGCTGAAGATCAAAAACGGTATCCTTGCGCTCATCCCAGGGCTTGAGCTGCACAAAGGCAAGCGCAGAGTTCTGGCCGCGCCCCGCAAAGCTGAAGCCACTGACGGCGAATACAGCCTGAACGTTGCCTTTCTCCTGTTCGGCGAAATATTTCTGCACCTTATCCAGCACGGCATCGGTCTGATCCATGGTGGCGTTGGCAGGTAACTCAGCCTGAACAACCATCGTTCCCTGGTCCTCATCGGGTAAAAACGAGGTCGGCAGTCTGGGGAACAGCACGGCTAAAGCCACCACAATGAATAAAAACAGCATTAAATACCGGCGTTTGCCGGTAATTACCCGGGACACGCCATTTTCGTACCGGCGCGCATTTTTTTCGAACACGCGGTTGAACCAGCCAAAAAATCCTTTTTTATCATGATGATCCTTACCGACTGGCTTCAGCAGCGTTGCACAGAGTGCGGGCGTGAAGATCAGCGCGGTGAGTACGGATAGCGCCATTGCAGAAACGATGGTTAACGAGAACTGACGATAAATTACGCCTGTGGAACCGCCGAAAAACGCCATCGGTATAAATACGGCGGACAGCACCAGCCCGATGCCGACTAACGCACCGGAGATCTGATCCATAGATTTACGGGTCGCTTCAACCGGCGAGATGTCCTCTTCAGATAAAATTCGCTCGACGTTTTCCACGACCACGATTGCGTCATCAACCAGCAGGCCAATTGCCAGCACAAGACCAAACATGGTCAGGATGTTAATAGTGAAGCCGAAGGCTGACATGATGCCGAAGGTGCCCAGCAGAACGACGGGCACGGCCAGCGTCGGGATCAGCGTGGCGCGCCAGTTCTGGAGGAACAGGAACATGATCAGGAAAACCAGGGCGATCGCTTCAACTAACGTATGCACGACGCCTTTAATCGACTCTTTTACCACCGGAGCGGTATCGTACGGATACACCACTTTAACGCCCGGCGGCAGCGTTTTAGCTAACTGATCCAGGGTTGAACGCACGGCGCTGACGGCGTCAATGGTGTTCGCGCCAGTGGCTAAACGCAAAGCAATACCCGCACTGGGGTGACCGTTCAGCTTGGCATTGAAGTCATAGTTATCCGACCCCAGCATGACGTTTCCAACGTCTTTTAATAAGACGCGTGAGCCATCCGGATTTACCTTGAGCAGTATGTCCTGGAACTGAGAGGCTCTGGTGAAGAGTGTTTTGCCGATTACCGTTGCGTTTAATCTTGAGGTATCTGCTGAAGGCCGCCCGCCTAACTGACCGGAGGAGACCTGAACGTTTTGTGCCTGTATGGCGGCCATCACGTCACTGGGCATTAACTTGTAGTTGTTTAACTTGATCGGGTCCAGCCAGACACGCATCGCGTTCTGAGCGCCCAAGACATAAAAGTCGCCAACGCCTGACGTACGGCTGAGGGGATCCTGCAGCTGCGATACAATCAAATCGCCCAGTGCGTTGTTATCCAGTCGGCCATCTTCTGAAATCAGCGTGGCTACCAACATAAAGTTGATCTGGTACTTATAGACGCGGATACCCAGCTGCTGGACGGTCTGAGGAAGCATTGGTGTGGCAAGCTGCAGTTTGTTCTGAACCTGAACCTGTGCGGTATTCGGGTCAACACCCTGCTCAAAGGTCACAACAATATTTACGCTGCCGTCTGAATTGCTCTCAGAGCGAATGTATCGCAGGCCATCAAGGCCGTTCAGTTGCTGTTCAACGACTTGAGTCACCGTATCCTGAACGGTCTGCGCCGAAGCGCCCGGATAGGAAGCCGTTATGCCAATTGCCGGTGGTGCAACATCGGGGTACTGGTTAACGGGTAGCTTTAAAATTGCAAGCGCGCCTGCGATCATGACGATGATTGCAATGACCCATGCAAAGATAGGCCGATCTATAAAAAATCTGGACATGCTGCTCCCTTAAATATCCGTATTATCTTTGTGATCTGACGTCTTAGATAAACTGCCTTCGGATGAATTTTTTGCAGCCTGAACAGGCTTAACAATCATTCCAGGAGTCACATTCTGTAAACCATCGACAATGACCTGCTCGCCGGGCTTGAGTCCGGCACTGATTAACCAGTTCCCGTCAATGCTTTGATCCGTTGTAAGATTCTTCTGTTCCACAACGTTGTCAGCATCCACCACTAACGCGACCGCTTTACCCTGAGTGTCCCGCGTCACCCCTCTCTGTGGCACAAGAATGGCGTTTTCACGGATCCCCTGCTGCAGCTGCGCGCGCACAAACATACCGGGCAGCAAAACGCCATCAGGATTAGGGAAAACTGCCCGCAGGGTTACCGAACCGGTGCTTTCATTGACGCTGACTTCGGAGAACTGGAGAGTGCCGGTCTGTTTGTACTTTGTGCCGTTGTCAAATTCCAGGCTGATTTTTGCTCGCCCTTCGTCATCGCTTTTGAGGCGACCGCTTTCCAGATCCTCACGAATCTGAACCAGGGCCGATGCCGGTTGTGAAATATCCACATAGATCGGATCCAGCTGCTGCACCGTGGCTAATTCATTTGTCTGCCCGGCGGTGACCAGCGCTCCCTGGGTGACATTGGAACGTCCAATCCTTCCCGAAATCGGGGATTTAATTTCGGTGTAATTCAGATTAATTCTGGCATTGTCGGCGTTGGCCTTTGCCTGCAGATACTGGGACTTCGCGTCATCCAGATTCTGCTGGCTGACGACATTTAAAGACGCGAGTTTGCTGTATCGTGAGAACAGTAACTTAGCCGATTCCAGGCTTGCATCAGCACTGGCAAGCGTCGCCTTATAGGGCGCAGGATCGATATGATATAAGGTCTGGCCTTCTTTTACGTCCGTACCCTCGGTGAAATCCCTCTTTAATAAGATGCCCCCTACCTGCGGTCTGACTTCCGCGATCAGATAGGCGCTGGTGCGTCCGGGTAATTCCGTCAGCATGCGGACATTGCTGGGCTCGACTTTATACACACCTACCACGGGGGGTTCTACATCAGGTGTGGAAGCCGGTGATTCATCACACGCGCTGAGGAGGCTCGTAGCGCCGATCATTAACGCCAGGTTAATGAAGTTGCCTAGCTGTTTTCTTTTTTTAATATCATGAAAATAATACATTTTTTATCCCAAATTGTGATCTAGGTTGGTTGACCAATCTTTTATTAGCGTATGATTAAGCGCACAAACCTGCGGCATAGCGCGTTGTAGGTTGAACGACCGACCTAAAAATGTAAAGTTGTGATTAAAGTTTTTATTAATTGCGGGGCTCTTGACAGTTTTGCAAAAATCACGCCACACATTCAGAAAATGATGTTAGTCTTTACGGCGTGCTATATGATTTAAATGTATATTTATCAATTTCTTGCGTTGTTAGGTAATTGATTTTCTGGTCAGTGATGTTTATGTCCACCTTTCGCGAAGATAATTTTCAGGACAAGAAGGTTCAGGTATGTCTGTTAAAAAAAATGGCGGTGATTCTGATATAGCAAAAAGACGCAAAGAGCAGGTTCTTGAGGCTGCTGTTGAGTGTTTTAAGCTTCAGGGATTTCACAAAACGAGCATGTCTCAGATCTCAGCCGCAGCAGGAATGAGCTCCGGTCACATCTATCATTACTTCGGCAGCAAAGAGGGGATCGTTGAGGCAATCGTCGCCAGAGACCGGAGTCAAATTGAAACCTATATTTCTAACGTGAAATCCTCGATGAAAACCAAAAACGCCGTCGAGGCGCTCGTTGATGCCACGCTTGCGGATGAGCAGCGCTTTTTAGACAGAGGAACCGCAGCGCTGAAAATGGAAATTTCAGCAGAGGTTTCCCGCAATGCGTCCATAGCGCACTTGATCCAGGAATACGATAAAGACGTCTTCCAGGATTTCTATAATATTCTGGGCGGCGCTTCAGAAGACGTCATCTCAAAATGCGAAATCATCACCTCCTTACTGGAAGGGATGGCTGTGCGGTCGGTACGTAATCCCGCATTCGGAGAGGCTCTCGATAGGGATATGTTACGCAAAGTGATCACTTTCGTACTTAGCGAAACCTGAAAAGAGAATGGCCTTTATAAACGCAGGTTTCCGGGTGCTCTCAGGTTCCTGGCAGGAAGGTAGATCGCAAGGATTGACGGTTGCATTGGATAAAATTGCATGTATTTTTTCGGCTTATTGAGCGTTTCATCGGATGTTAATTGTGAAATTTAGCAAAGCCTGCATTTCACAGGCTTTGGTATCAGGCCATTAAAGATAATGGTATGAGCACCTCCCACCACAGGGTGCATGTGAGATTTACCATGCTTAACAGTCCGCTCATAGCTGACGTTAGCCTTACGTCAGTCCGCTTTGTGCCCAGGCTGTGTGAAAACCCTGCCCCAAAACTGAAGTGTGCGCATCTACGTAAAATCTTGCAGTGCCCAACTGGCTGGCTGAGCCAGATTTTACGTATGAGAGCAGTTTTCAACCCTGTTTTTGGCAGTTTAAGCGACCAAAGCAGTTTTCACACAGCCTGTGCAAGGAGCGGACGTCAGTATCAGGCACCGAAAAAGGGCATACCGGGGCTTTAAGTAAGAGGCCAAAAGTTTGAGTAAGGCACACATGTCTTTAACTCAGACAATGGAAAGCGTCTTTTGAAAAACTTTCCGTTATTGACCCAACCACATAAAGCCATGCCATTTTCACATTCGAGCACAACCATTGTACTTCTTCTTTTTCGACGCCGAACAATTGTGCCCACTTCCATCATGTTGATGCCTGACTGGAGAGGCCTTTCTCATCTTCATGTCTGTTTGAGAGCACCGATCTGACAATAAATTCGTTACTCTTTTTGAGTTCGTCAATTTCGGGCTGAATTTTCCCATAAACTCGCATCCCTTCCAGCATCATAAAAATGCTTATTGCCATTGTTCGTGGGCTTTCATCGCACCGAAAAAGCTGCTGCGTCTGACCCCTGCATAATATTTTTTCCAACTGATTGATTATTGAGTTGAATTTATGATGAACCTTACTTTTTACTTCTGCATCACCCGGTAGAAGTTCACTGGCCGCGGCAATGGTAAAACAACCTTTTTCTCCATCAGGAGAAGATGATAAAAGCGCTACAAATTCTAACGTTTCGCGCAATGCCATTTCTGGAGAAAACTCTGCATCGCGTTCTGCTGCTCTGGAAACACCTTCATCCATGTATTGCTGTAAGGCCGCGAGATAGATTGAGCGTTTATCAGGGTAAAGCTTATAGATACTGGCACTTGCAAGGCCAGAGGCTTTCATGAGGTCTGACATTGATGTTGCCCGATATCCTTTTTGCCAGAAGCATTCCAGCGCGGTATTAAGAAATGTTTCAGGGTCGAATTCTCGGGGTCTACCAACAGATGCTTTCATTCAATCCTCCAGAAGTGAGAATTAATTGTAGATCGCTCAATCTACAATTAAAAGCACCTTCTCAGATTTACCTGACAAACTTGTCTAGGCTGCAAAGCTTGATGAGCATATGTCTGCTTCACGCCCTGAGACATTCGGCAAGCAGCATGTCTGCTACTTTACCTCTTGAGATAGCTTCCAGCCTTGTAGCCCGTGTCGCAATCCATTCGACCTTACGCGCCCATAATTTCATTAAACGTTTATTAGTGAGTAACTGAACATGAGCAGCATGGTCGTTGGCGCTGACATCGCCAAAAACGTTATTCAGCTTCACTATGTTGATACTGAAACCGGAGAAGTGATCAACAAGGCGGTTAAACGCACCTCGTTTCTGAGCTTCTTTCAGAACCGGAAACCCTGTTTAGTCGGCATGGAGGCCAGCGGAGGAGCACATCACTGGGCCCGGCAACTGAGTCTTCTGGGACATCAGGTCAAGCTGATGCCCGGCGCCTATGTGAAAGCATTCAACATATGAAACAAAAATGATATGGCAGATGCTGAAGCAATCTGGCACGCTGCTCAGCAGCCGGGTAAAGCTGTGGCGGTGAAAACGGAAGCGCAGCAGGCGATGCTGGCACTTCACAGAGTGCGATTTCTCCTCGTTAAATCAAGGCAGATGCAGGTCAATGAACTGCACGGATTGTTGGCTGAGTATGGCGAAGTGATGCGCAAAGGCAGAGCGAGCCTTTTCAGCAGCATGCCTGACATTCTGGTGCGTCTGGAGGAAAGATTGCCTGCTGAACTCATTGAAACTCTGCGTGAACAGCTCGCGGAAATTGAACGTCTTGAGCATCGAATCTCTGCGCTGGAGCGGCGAATAAAATCGCTAAGCAAAGATGATCCGGGGGTAAGAGCGATCAGCGATATTCCCGGCGTTGGTTTTCTGACAGCAACAGCGGCCATTGCAGCAATGGGAAGTGCCGGTGCATTTCGTTCCGGCCGGGAGTTTGCGGCCTGGATAGGTCTGGTCCCAAGACAAACCGGTACAGGCGGCAAAGTGGTACTGAAGGGCATCAGCAAGCGAGGTGATAAATACCTGCGTAAGCTACTGATTAACGGTGCGCACAGCGTTATCCAGAATGCTAACGAACCGGGGGCGTGGGTAACCAACCTTCTCAAGAGACGGACAGTAAACGTTGCATCAGTCGCACTGGCCAACAAAATGGCCAGAACCATATGGGCAGTTCTGGCACACAATAAGCCGTATATCAAAGCGCCGCCGGAAACGGTGCAGCATTGAAGAATTCAAGATCAGTAAGTATCCTGCGATTGCGCGGGTAGTTGTAAGTAATGACATGACAGGTCAGACCGGGGCGCACTAAACCTGAAAAAAGTATCGAACTGCGGGTTCGTAAAGGTAATGAGGCGTGCGCCAGCGGAATTCATTAGGGCCCGCGACAGCTCAGGCTGACGCAGCAAGGCCGGATATATAACTGCAATCGCCTTAATGTCATAACCCTAAACTGCCTGGCATACGGGAGGTGCTCATATATATTTTTTGAACGATGCCGTTGTAACCGTAATGGTAAGCCCCAGCATTAACGCTGCGGGCAGCAGCAGAAGATTCGGATAGACCGCTGAAGGCCAGGAGAGATAGGCCATCACCGGCAGATACACAGCCGGCTTAATCAACCTTTTCGCACGGTGGTACAGAAAAGATGACTCATAACCGGCACCAAACCGGCGCAAATCACGTCGGCCAAGCCCTTCAACCACGGCAACGCATATAACCAGTACGAACAGCGGTACAGAAAGGGCAATGATAGTGACGCGGATCAGCGTCACAATAGAGACATATACCGTTGCCAGCATATACTGCTGCAAATAAGTCCCCAGCCAGCGGCTGGCACCCTTAAGATTGCGCGATACCTCATTGCCGCTGTTCATCTCGGCCTGATATTTTTCCTGTATCCAGCCGATGATCCCACTGTCCACAAACGCCCACTGATAGGCATCCGTTATCCAGCGCGTCACCGTTGCAGCCGGCTCTGAAAGCAGCAGGCTGCGGGTAAAATCAGAAGACAGATAGCCAAACTCGGTATTCATCACGGCCTGGCTGTGCGCTGCCCCCATTTCAGGCCAGAAGAACGCAATCCCGACATATTCAATAACAAGGCTCACCATCAGTGAAGCCAGGATCACGCCAACGAGTTTCCACGGCCAGCCCCAGGCCAGGTTATAAAGCAGGCCGTGCTCACGGGGTTGCGCGGGGTGCTGCTGCGGATATTGCTGCGGTGCGGTACGACGTGCCTCAGCCATTGTTATCTCCATTCACTGGCGCAGCTGCTGAACTGCGGCTGTCCCACCACCCTTCACTGCTGTGGTAATTCCGGCGCATCTCTTCGGCAAGACGCGCGATGTTCTCAGGCATATGCACGTCACCTGCATCGCCCGCCGGCAGCGGCATACGAATTTTCCAGAGCTGGCCGCCCTCAAGCAGCGCAAACGCCTGACCTTTAGGCAGTGTGACAATGTCGGCAGGCTCAAGCAGCGGCACCTTAATGGTGCCGACGCGGTCCTGGGTGCTGGAGGTAAAATCGTGATTGACGGTGACGTCAGCTGAATCCTGATGACCCGAGACCAGCGTTTTGCTGTAGATTTCAACCTGCGGCAGCTGCGAGGTTAGCAGCTCTGCCGTCCGGTTTTCTCTCACGCGCAGCATGATCAGGTTGTTGAAGTTGCCCTGAACCTGAGAGGTCTTGGCCGCGCTCCCGATCCGGGCTTCAATATCAGATGAGGTCTGCGTGTAGGCCGTCACCTGCATGCCCGCACCGCCACCTTTGTTGATGAGCGGGATAAACTCATTGCCCATCAGTTCGTTGAATTCATCGCAGTGCAGGTTAATGGCGTCCTTACCCTCTTTTGAACCCGGCAGGCCGCCGTTGATACCGTGCTTGTAGATGTGCCCGGCCACGCTCACCAGATCGGCAAACATGCTGTTACCCACGGCGCTGGCAACCTCGCTGTCGCTGAGCGCATCCAGCCCCACGTAAACGATGCCTTTTTTACGGATAACCTGCTCCCAGTCAAAAATAGGGCGCGGATCTTCCATATTCAGATAATCGGGAGACAGCAGCTCCGCCGTTTTGCCGGTGGTCAGTTTTTCCAGCAGCGGCAGCAGTGACGCCACGATTTTGTCAAAGTAGGTGCGGTCATAGCGTACGGCAGAGCGCAGTCCGTCAAGGATCGGGTCATACAGCGCATTTCCTGCATCAGAACTCAGCGCCACTTCAACGGCCCAAATCCGGATAGCTTCAGGCTGTCCCTGCATGTTGCGCGGCACGTCGTCTTCACTGAATGCGTTGGCGTTGTTCTCGATCTGGCCGTGCAGTTCGGGCAGTTTCTCGGTAATGATTTTTTCGGCATAACGCAGATACAGATCGGCGATGTTGTTCACGTAGCGGGTAATAAGGGTGTAATCCGGGCGTTCCCCGAGAGCAACCAGCGCACGCGCAACGATATTCACGAACCGCCAGGCAAACTCACGAAACGCAGCGCTGTTACCTTCACCGCTGAGCTGACCAGCAACGCGGGTAGCAACTTCCGATACGCGCCCGAAGCGCCCTACGGCGTTATACCGCGCGGAAATATCAGGCCAGCCCAGGTGGAAAACGGTCAGCTCATCGCCCCGGCCTGCCCGGTGCGCTTCCGCCCAGACCCTTTTCAGCAGGTCCGCATCGCCTTTCGGATCAAACACAATGGTGACGTCTCCACGGCGTATATCCTGAGTGATTAACAGCTCAGCGAGGCGGGTTTTGCCCACGCGTGTTGTACCGTAGACAATCGTGTGGCCGACACGCTCACGTAGATCGAGCGTGACGTCAGTTTCATCCGGTTCAATGCCGTGTACGGCTGGATTTCCGCCAACCGGGGGAAGCGGGCGAACCGGATTGACGGGCGTATCGGCACTGAGCAGTTTGCCGATCGCCGGCAAACTGTTTTCCGACGCTTCCTCTAACTGGCGGGCAAGCTGATACAGCCTCGACGGCTTCAGGTAGTGGGCCACTTCCGGGCGCAGCGTATCGCGCAGGCGCTGGGTGTGTTTCTGAGTCCAGCGAAACCCACGGCCCAGAAAAAGCCGGCGTTTACTGACGGGGATCTGTTTTGACGTCATGACGTAGCACGGTAAACGGCGAAGGTTGCGGCGGTAGCGAATAACCTGCATTCCCTGACGCGCGCGTATGGCAGAAAGCACGGCAAATCCGCCTGCGGTAACGTAGCTGACGGAGGGGGCCAGGGCGACTGCCCAGGGCGCTGTCACGCAGACGATGGCGGCAGTGCCCGCTGCGACCGCTGTATTCAGCTCCACAGCCGGGCGCAGAAGGGCTTCAATTACGTATTTATCACTCACAAAAAAACTCCTTAAAGGGCTTACCTGCCAGCAGAGCCAGAAGGCGTTGTCCGCTGATAATCATCAGTTGCTGTGAATCGCTGCTGACAGCCCTGCTTTTCTGGCCCGTCCTGCCGGTATGAATAAACAGGCCACGCTGCCCCATGCGCGTCAGCAGCGCGTCAAAATCCTGAACATGCGCCGGCGCGATCGCCCGGCTGTAGCGTTTGGCCTGAATCAGCCAGCACTCACCGTTAATGTGTACCCGTCCGTCAAGACCGCCGTCGCCGCTGTATGACGCATTGCGCTGTACGGCATAGCCCTGGCGCTCAAATGCCAGCAGCAGTAACTCCTCAAAGACGTAGGGATTAATCCTGCGCAGATAGCTCATGCGCTGCCCGTCTCCGCCGAGCTGGCGAAGGCGGGTACAGACGCGCTCTGCCGTGGCGCGATACCGGCGGTGCCGCCGCTCGCTGGCCGACTCACGACGAAAACGCCAGAGCAGAAAGATAATCAGGGCCAGCAGGACGGTCAGGAGAACCGGATTTGCCATCAGCAATGCAGCGACGTAGGGAGCGGATATCACTGCCCTGCCTCCTGAGACAGGCCGCTGTCCGTGATAAGTACGGGGTAATGGGTCAGCTGCAGGCGGCGGGCAAGTTCAGATCCCGATGAGGGAGCTAGCTGAAGACCGGGCGCGAGACCGCGCAGAGATTTCAGCGATTCCATGCTTTCAACGTTTACAACGAGGCCGGCTGCATTTCTGGCCGAAAGCTGCCGTGCGTTCTGCTGCAGCCACTGCCGTGAATAGCTGTCATCGCCAATGATAAACAGCGCTCCGATGCCCGGCAGCTGCAGCGCCCGGGGGGGCACGTTTCCGGGGGAAAGTTCTGGAGTAATAACGGGCAGCATGGCCGCTTCCCCCTGTTCAGGGGCTGCAGCAGGCGCAGGCGACGTATCCTGGCGGTTTACGGCCTCGAAAACAGCCTGCGTGCTCTGCCCACCCAGGTCTGCAATGACGTTGAGCTCCGCCAGCGCGGCTGGCGAAAAGGCGATAAATGCGGTAACGATGAGGTTTTTCAGATTCATGATCACTGACTCCGTGGATCTATCCAGACGAGGCCGTTATCCGGCAACGATGCGGACGCGGTCTGTTCAACTGCGGTAGCCGCCGGCAGATGCGGCGAGGACTGGAGCATGGCGAGCTTGCTTTTAACGAAAGCGCGATAGCGGGCAGCAGGTGCGCCGCCTGCGGGATGGTGATAACAACCGGCGGCATCGAGCCAGCTTCCGGGTTTCCGGTCCCAGCACTCGCGCAGGATGGCGGCAGCGGCGTTGAGATTTACGTAAGGGTCCAGCGCCTCCCAGGTTGACGTAAAACGCTGGCCGTTCCAGCCGAGATTAACCTGGGCAATACCGACATCGATGCGCTTCAGTGAGTTCGTTTTCATGAACACCTGCAGCGCCTGCCAGGCTTCAAGGCGGGTTTTATAGCGATAGCCCTTACCCGCGACGTTCAGGGTCCACGGCCACGGGCGTTCGCCCTGCGGCAGCCTGCGCGATGATTCCTGCAGGCTGACAGAGTAGAGCGATTCAGGCGGTACGCTGTGAGTCTGCGCCACGCGCACGTACCCCTCCGGAACGGTCTGTTTGCCCCCGGCAAACGTGGACAATGAAAGCAACAGCAGCGCCGCTCCGGTCAGAATGCGGCGAGTTGCCATCCGTCTTCCCCCTGCTGCAGAACGACTGGCATGATGCCGTTACCGAACCGCATCCAGCGACCGCCGTCGTGATTCAGCGTGATCTGACGGCTGCGCACCCTGTCCAGCGGAATGTGATGGTCTTTCGCCCAGCCGCGAAGTTTCCCGTCATCGCCCTGGCTGTCTACAAGGTAGATATCAACCGGCCTGTTATCGGCTAATACCGCTGCCAGCCGGGCGTCACACTGCCCGCAGCCCGCTGACTTAACGAACAGCGCCAGCCGCCCGCCGGTGTCGTGCGCAATGCCGGCTGCGTTGCCCATATTGACCGCAAGCGTTTCCGGATAGAGCCGCTTCCATGCGGCAGTGACTTCGCGCTGGAAATCCAGCTCTTTTTGCGTACGCGCAAACTCTTCCTTTACCCACTTCTCAGCATACTGACGACGCTCGACCTGGCTCCGCGCCTCGATACCCAGCGTGGACAACGGATCCAGACCCGGTGACTGAATGCCGCGCGGACCGTTCATCAGCGACTGATAGCGCTGATAATCGTCCTGACTCAGCCCCCACTGACCGGCTTGCTGTTGCAGATCCTGTACGCTGCTTTGTTGCACGCTCTGACCTTGCGCATCCACCGGTTCGCCTCTGGAATTCTGAACCTGAACGCTGGCCTGCGCAGAGCAGCAGAGCATAATCGCTGCAAGACTGGCTATTTTTAGCTTCATATCGTCTCCGTTAGCGAACGTTGATAGTCGTTAAGCGACCGTTCACGCGAAATTGCGCCTGCCCGTAGCCGGCGTGAACAAGTGTCCAGCCATTAACGGTCTGGCCTTCGCCGATCAGGCGGATTTCAGCCAGCGAGCTGAATCCCGTCGGCGCAATGGCCGCAAACGACTCCGTGCCCCGCTTTTCAACGCCGGTCAGTACGAATGGCGCTTTGCGGGCCACTGTCCTGACAGCCCGGTGCGGCTTAGCGGGTGTCGGCTTTTTTACAGGCGTTGCCGCTTTGGGTTCAGCTGTGGCCTGCTGCGCTTTCTGAGGCGGATGCTGCAGCGCAGTAACTGACTGTTCCAGTGCAGCCTGACGGCTCTGCAGTGCAGTCTGCGAATCATTCAGCTCACCGATTGACTGGCGAACCTGATCGACTGCTTCAGATAAGCCTTCGGCAGACCAGGCTTCGAGCGATTTACGGACCGCATCGAGCTGAACCTGCTGCCTTTTTATCGCTTCAGCCTGCGTGCTGATGTTGGCCTGGAGTGGTTCAAGATCGGTTTTAGCCAGTGCCTGGGTGTAAACCACGTTTTGCTGTTTCTCGACGTAACTGAGACGGTTTTCCTGCGACACACCGGCGCGAAGAGATATGAATGCGAGACCCAGCGCGGCAATAGAAAGCGTGGTAAGTCCTATAGCCGGCAGCCGGCGTTTTACGGCGCTGAAACTGCCGCCTGATGACGGAACAACGTCATCAGCGTTTTGGTGAGGGAAGGACGTTTCTGTTGTCATTTTGTCAGCCACCCTCCGTGAGCAGGCTGGGCCTGAACGGGACGAGGGGCGATCGCCTGAGAGGAACTGGCAGAAGATGGCGTGCCTGCAGCCGGTTCGTAGGCGCTGGCAGGACGCGGAGGCAGCTGTGTTACGGGCAACTGGTAACCGGCACGCAGGCTGTGGCAGACCACACGCTGTACGTCATCCACTTCAAGCTCCCATGCCGGGCCCGCCAGCACCTGTAGCGCGGTGCGAAGGCGCATCGGGCCGAGCTGGAACTGGACGGCCGGCAACGACTGACGGTACAACACGCCGTTAGCCGGACCGGTCTGACAAAGCGAGTAGCCGGACTGCTTCAGGGCATAGCGCATGGCGTCAGCCACGGTTGGCTGCACTGAGGAGGGGATACGGACGTCAATAATCTGGGAGAGGGGGTCGCGCTGCACGGCCTGCGGATCCGTGCTGACCAGCAGATAACGATCGTAGCGAACCACTTCTGGCGTCCGCGCATAAACATCATCAGCGGATGCCTGAATATTGCGGGATACGCTGACCGGGGCAACCGGTTCAGCAGGTGCCCGCTCCTGCAGCTTCTGGGGCTGCTGAACGCACCCCGCGAGCAGCGCAAGCGGTAAAGCGGCAAAGACGGCGTTAAATTTCATCTGAAAAGTTCCTGAACAGTGAGAACAGGCTTCACTGTGCGCAACTCTTCAGCAGGCTTCTATCAACAACTCTTTTTGCGATTTCAAAAAAAAACGCCGACCGGAGTCATAATGCCGATCAGTTAAGACAAAAATGATCGGTTGAACGATCCGGCAGTTCTGCAAAAATCCGTAATCTCTCAGGGATTACGGATTTTTTTATGCTTCTCAGTCAGGCTCTCGATATCGTTCATCACTTTACGCCTCAGGAATTCTCGGCGCTTTCTGATCTCCTTTCTCCTGAGCTCATTGATGAGTGTCTTGCTGATACCGGCACAGTGACGTTACGGAAGCGCCGGTTATCGATGGAAATGATGGTCTGGGCTGTGACCGGCATGGCACTTTTTCGCTCCCATTCGATGACCCAGCTCGTCTCACACCTGGATATCCTTCTGCCGGGGAAAAAGGCCCTTTGTTGCGCCCAGCGCGGTTGTGCAGGCCCGACAGCGATTTGGAGAAGATGTTATCCGGTTAATGTTTGAGAAAACGCAGCGCCTGTGGTTTGAAAAGACACCGCTGTCGCACTGGAACGGACTGACTCTGATGGCGGTGGATGGCACCGTATGGCGCACCCCTGACACACCAGAGAATGATGCCGCCTTCGGGCGAACGGCCAATATTAATAAGTGCTCTGAGTGGCCGCAGGTGCGAATGGTCTGTCAGATGGAAGTCACCAGTCACCTGCTGTCAGCAGTAGCGTTCGACAGCGTCTCAGCTGTCGGCGAAGCCGATCTTGCCGCTCAGCTTATCCCACAGACCCCCGACCACTCTTTGACTCTCTTTGATAAAGGTTTTTATGCGCTGGGTCTGCTGCACGCCTGGCACTCAGCGGGAACGGAAAGACACTGGATGCTGCCGCTGCGCAAAGGAGCACAGTACCGTGTAGTCCGTAGCTTAGGAGCCGGGCAGGAGTTGGTGGAATTACAGCTGTCGCCGCAGGCGAAGAAAAAATGGCAGGGTGCTGGAGACACGCTGACGGCAAGGCTTATCAGCAAAGAACTCAACGGAAAAACGGTTCAAATCCTGACATCTATGTGCGACCCCCTGAGGTATCCCAAAGCAGATGTCGTGGATTTATACAGCCATCGCTGGGAAATAGAGCATGGGTTCCGCGAGATGAAACAACACCTGCTGAATAATGAGCTGACGCTGAGAAGCAAAAAGCCAGAACTTGTGCGTCAGGAGCTGTGGGGCGTGGTCCTGGCCTATAACCTTCTGAGGTTCATGATGGCGCAAATGGCGTACAGTCTGAAAGGCGTGGAACCTTATCAGATGAGTTTTAAGCAGTCCGCACTGTATCTGAGAAGTCATCTGAGCCTGCTACCGGGCATCTCACCGGGAAAAATACCGCGGATAATGGAAGAGATAATGGCGATGGCGCCAGGGCTGGTGTTGCCGGAAAGAAGAGTGCGGCATTACCCAAGGGCGGTAAAAAAGAAGCCGCAACGTTATCCGTTGCGGCCTCCATTAAGATCTTAACTGACAAGCATTACGACCGGAGTCAGCGTTTTTTAATCAGCACCTTCAGGCGACCTGATGAGGCGGGTGCGTTACATCACCGCGCCCCTGTAACAGGCCATCGATTGAGATATCTTCGTCCAGTGCGTCCCAGTGGATACCACGGGGAGACAGTTCGTAATCTTTCAGCTGTTCGGCAGACGCGTTGCGAAGCCGGGGAAACCATGAAAGCGGTACGCCGATTATCCGCTCGTCCGAGAGTTCGACCCACATAATGTGATGATCGAACCGAACGTTCTTAGCTGAAATAATCATTCCAGGCCTCCAGAAGCATGGGTTGGTGTTGCCTTATCACTGTCATCAGCTCTTTTAACGTCCGGGAGTCAAATCCATCGTTACTTGCCAGTTTTACAACCGGCTCCAGCCAGAATTTTGCTTCTGTACCGGCCTTTATCACATGAATATGAGCAGGTTCGCGCGGATTGCCTTCGTTGGAGTAGAAAAAGAACCGAAAACCGTTCAGCCGTAGTATGGCAGGCATCGTCAGTAACCTTTAAAGGATTATGGTGAAATTTAGTGCAGCAGTCAAAACACAGCGGAGGGTCAGAGAGAGGATGAAGCGTGTTTCGCCATGCCGTAACCGTGTCCGAGGAACGGTATGTCATCATCCCATTCTCCAGCAGGCTGCGACTGTGGCGCAGGCTGCTGGGGCGCGGGCTGAGCGGCATTGTTACGCTGCGAACCACGATTACCTTTCCCGTTATTTCCACTGTTTTTCTGTTGCGGAGCGGGATCAGGCTGTGACGGCGGCTGCTGAGGCTGCCCCCGGTTACCACTGTACTGCTGCTGATCGCTGTTTTGTGTACGGCCACCCAGCATCTGCAGGGTGCCGCCAACATTCACGACGACTTCCGTCGAGTATTTGTCCTGTCCGCTCTGATCCTGCCACTTGCGGGTGCGCAGCTGACCCTCAATATAGACCTGAGAACCTTTGCGAAGGTATTCGCCGGCGACTTCTGCAAGCTTGCCAAACAGCACAACGCGATGCCATTCGGTAATTTCACGATTTTCGCCGGCCTGCTTATCTCGCCATGACTCCGACGTTGCCAGTGAAATGTTAGCGACAGCGCTGCCGTTAGGCATGTAGCGGATTTCCGGATCCTGACCGAGATTGCCAACGAGAATGACTTTGTTTACGCCACGTGAGGACATAAGAATGCTCCTTATGAGGGGGACGCCTGCTCAGAAGAGAGCAGGCTATGGTAAACAATCAGAATGAGTTTTCTGCGTAGGATTGCTGCTGGGAAGCGGCGCTCTGCGCATGCTGCGGTTCGGCGCGTTCAGTCTTAAAGACCATGTCCTGGCCTATTTTGATCCAGTCCACCCTGATCAGGCGGGCTTTCAGACTGACGCGGCTTTCACCTGCGTGCTCACCATTTTTCAGCTGAAAAATGTCCGTTGATGGGTTGCTCAGAACAAAGCCAATCAGCACTTTCTTATCCTCATCCACCGCTTTCTGACAGCGGTTTATGAGACTGCTGGCTTCTTTGCCGGCAACGGTGACGTCAAAACGCACATAAGAAGGGCTGTCGCTCGGACCTGACAGTGCGTTGATAACGCAGCTGATAAAGGTGCCGGACTGAGCATTAACCTGGCGAACGTTGCTGAGATAGCCCAGTCCGTTGATGGTCAGGTTGAAGTAGTCTTTAGATTTACCGGTGTTACTGGCATTAGAGGTGTTGTTTACAGACATGATGTTTTCTCCATGGAGGTCAAATTTGGTTCGACGGAGAAAACTTCTGCCCGGACGGGAGAAGTATTCCCGTCGGGGAGTCAGAATCAGCTAAATTCTGACTGTCTTGATAGTTGAATGTACCTTCATCGCCAGGCAGTAGGAGCCGTAATTGACGATATCTGCTTCCAAAGGCGGGCAGATTTACCACACTGATGTGTTCTCCCTTGCAGGCTACAGGAGTGTTATGTTCAGCCACCCGAAGGCGATTCTCTCAGGCCGGTGAATCATTGGTGGTCGTCAGAGACGACGGACAAGCGCGTTTATTTTTAAGCCAAATGTAACTACTGTCAACCTTTCTGGCTCTGCAGATTGAGGGCAGCCGGCGCAGAAGCTGGGCTTTTCCGGCCCTTAACTGAGCCCCGTTTTTTCCCCGCAGTCTGGCGTCGTGTTTTACGGTTTGTTTCACCAACGATCCCCTTACAGTCAGGATACTTCACGCAGCCCCAGAATTTCCCTTCCTTACCCTTGCGCTGATGGGTCTGTCCGCCACACAAAGGACAGTCAGGGCCGACCGGAACCGTGACCGTAAAGGCAGTGTCCCGCCCTTTTTCGACCAGATGCCGGGTCCACTGGCTTTGCTTTTGCATAAACTCGCTGAGCCCGCTTTTTCCCTGTGCAATATCATCCAGCGCCTGCTCCCACAGAGCCGTCATGCCCGGACTGGTCAGCGTCTCTGGCAAGGCAGCGATCAGTTCCTGCGCCATCTGCGTGGCAACGATGAATTTTCCTTTTTTCTCCAGGAAGCCCCGTTTAAACAGCGTTTCAAGTACGCCGCTGCGCGTCGCTTCCGTACCGAGCCCCGCGTTATCACGCAGCACCTTCCTGAGCTGGGGATCCGTTACCAGGCTGGCGGCGTTTTTCATGGCGGCAATAAGCGATCCTTCCGTGTGGTGCGGCGGCGCTTTTGTGACATTATCTTTGACGTCTGCACCGGTGACGCTGCAGACATTACCCTGTTCCAGCAAGGGCAGCTGCGCGGTGGACTCCTTATCACCCTCTTCCTCTTCAGCCAGCTCCCCCCTGAACAGTGATTTCCACCCGGCATGAACCATTACGCGGCCACGCGTGCGGAAAAGCTGATTACCAATATTGAAGGTGGCATCCGTCACGTCGGATTCCTGCAGCGGCATAAACTGAGCCAGATAGTGAAGGCGGATAAGAGAGTAGACTTTGAGCTCTTTCGCGTTCAGCTTTGCTATGTCGAATGGCTGTCGCGTCGGAATAATGGCGTGGTGCGCAGTAATTTTCCTGTCGTTCCAGACGCGTGAGGTAAATGCGGTATCAAGTCGGGAAAGCTCGCTGCCGATAGCAGGATCCGAATGCTGTACAGCCTGGAGAACGTCTTTGACCTCTTCCCGCATCGATACTGGCAGATAACCGCAGTCTGTTCGCGGATAGGTCGTCGCTTTATGCGTTTCATACAGCGACTGGGCTATAGACAGCACCTCATTAGCGCCAAGCCCCCATTTCTGATTGCAGACTTCCTGAAGATCGCCGAGGGAAAAACAGAGCGGTGCCGGCGTTTTAGCCCGCTTTTTCTCAACGGAAATCACGCTGCCGTTCCCGGCTTTCAGGCAGAGCTGCTGTACAGCCTGTGCAATCTGCTGATTTACACACCGTTTTTCATCATCACAGTATTGCTCCGCAGCAACCCATTCAGCCTCAAAACGGACACCGTCTTTTTCAAGCTGCGCTCTGACTTTCCACCAGGGCTTTGGTGTGAAGCCGTCAATTTCAAGATCCCGGTTAACCACTATAGCGAGCGTGGGCGTCTGCACCCTCCCCACGGAAAACACCTCCGATAACCCGGCTTCACCGGCCTTAAGGGTATAAAGCCTCGTCAGGTTCATTCCGATAAGCCAGTCCGCCCGCGAGCGGCCAATACCCGCCTGATACAGTTTTTCGGTCTTGTCGCCTGACAGCATTTCACTGAGGGCTTTTTTGATGCTGGCCTCATCCAGCGCGGAAAGCCACAGCCGGCGCACGGCACCGGTGTAATTGCAGTAATCCATCAGCTCACGCGCGATCACCTCACCTTCGCGATCGGCATCGGTGGCTATGACTACCTCACTGGCCTGTTTCAGCAGTTTTTTGATAACGACAAACTGATCGGCAGTGTCTTTCTTGACGGTCATCTGCCAGCGGTCCGGGATGATTGGCAGCACCTCAGTGCGCCACGGGCGACCAAACTGCTCGCCATAGGTTTCGGGCGTGGCCGTTTCCAGTAAATGGCCTATTGCCCACGTGACCGTAATATTACCGCCGGTAATACTCCCCTGGCCGCGCTGGCTGACGCCCAGCACGCGGGCAATATCTTTGGCCTGAGAGGGTTTTTCACATAGATAAAGCTGCATGCCGGCCTCCGGTTTTAGCGTGCCTGACCAGAAGCAACCTGGCGCACCTGAGACATAACGTTGTTGAACGCGCTACCGGTAAGGTGCGATGCGACGGGTGATTTGTATGTCACATATATCCGCGTACCGGAACCGTTCTTTTCAAGCTCAATATCCATATGGTCGTTGTCACCCACGTCGCTACCCATACGATAGGCGCTCCCCGGAACGGCTTCCCACACTGGATGGGCATCTTCAATGGCAGCGGCACTCCAGCGGCTGTTACGATCTCTGGAGCGAATACGTTCAATTTCATCCGCACTCACATAGCCATAGTGGCGCTTTAATCGCGCGGCAGCCGTATCGATATCTACCGGCACGCTGAACTGTTTACTGGCACTTTTCCCGCCAGATCCTGATGCTTTTGTCAGTACCGGCATACCGTTGCCGGAATCCATGGAATCCGCATCACTGCCGCGCAGGGTTTTACTGATACTGAAAGCGGTATCGCTGATATTTTTGTTGATGCTGGCAAAGTCAGTACCTGCACAGCCGCTGAGAAGGGCGCAGATAACACCCGAAGTCATCATCCGGTTCACATTAATCGTCCTCTGAGGTAACAGCAGAAAGTGGAGAGAATGAAGAACGTTTTTTACCCGACATAACGGCAGGATCGGGTTCACCCAGACGCTCTATAGCAGCCAGACCCCGCGCCGTTTTATGACGGATATCCTCATATGTCACCGGCACGGTCCGGTAGTTCTGAATCACCCCGTAGACGACACGTATCGCTTTACTCCCTTTTTCTAGGAAATCATCGCGTTGTGAACGTGAGATCAGGCCGTAATGGAATGCCCGGAAGGCTTTAAGCGCCAGCTGATCGTAATGCACTAACAGCCAGACACAGCGATAGCCGAGGGGGGAACGGCTGAACACATCAAGGTTCAGCGGCTCGGAAGATGTAACTTCAGATAGGGTGATACCTGCCGGAATGGCGGCGGTGATGGTTGCTATCTTTTTGACTTGCCCTTCCACCTTCTCAGTCGCCAGCTTAATGGCCTCTTCAAGATTGACCAGCAACTCATCACCATAGGGATTGCCGGCCGCAGCATCACGTCCGGCGAAACCTGCCCGCGAAATCGCTTCCGGCATCCCCAGAATTTTGGGGCGTTTTTCAGCCTTTGATCTCTCATCTGATCGATTGCGCCCTTCCCAGAGCCTGATTGCATAATGCGAATGCAGCTCGACAGTCAGCGTGGATACTAATCCGCCAGATCGCCGGGGCGCTGTTTGAGAGGTTGTCTGTTCGGCCATAGCTGTCTCCTGATTGGCAAAGGCTTTCGTAAGTTAAGTGGCGATCCTCATTCCTGAGAGGACCGTAAACAATTCGAAATCAGATATTCGAAAAGTAAAATTTGTTCGCTGCCTGTAACGCTTATTTAATGCCCCCTGTTGCACGGTGCATTACTGCTCGTTTTTTAGCCTCTGTTGCACCGCGCAACACTGCTCACTTTTTAACCGCTGTTGCGCGGTGCAACAGCGCTCACTTTTTGAACATGCATTGACCGGCTAATCATTTTTTTGAGTTCCAACAGACACCCGCAGGCTCTGAACAATTTCTTTTACGCGCTCTTCACTGCACGTCTGCCGGCTTTCAGGACGATAAGGCTTAAAGGGGCGCAGTTCAGGGCGTGATGACGGGCCCATGTGATCAGGTACTTTTCGACCGTTTTCTGCAGGATAAAGCTCACCCTGCCGGGCCTTTTTGAGCACCGTCAGCAACCAGCCAAGCGGGTTTTGCAGGCTGCCTTCACGCTGTGCACGCATAACATTCGACAGCACCAGGGCGGATCGCTCAGGCGACAGCGCCTGCAGCTGGCGGTTAACCATGTCCCGGTCTTCTGGTTTCAGCAGTGAGCCGAAATCATCTGGCAGGGAAACCGAACCGATTACGTATGTTTTATCTGTATTGTTAGTAAAACTACGTACGTAACTGTTCGGATTCCGAACCCGGCTGTTATTCCCGGTACTCTCACTGTGTTCGGAATCCGAACCGGGCTGCTGATCAGGCATGTTTAAGCTGAGTTCGGATTCCGAACCCGGTGAGCGCCCTGTCTGGCCGGGTGCGGCTCGGCAGGTCAGTTCTTCAGGACTTTGGGCCGAGCCCAGACGGGCTTCAATCATCTGGAGATGACTGCGATGATGAAGCATTGTGGGATCAAGCCGGATTTCACTGATGATTGTTTTTGCGGTAGCGCTGATGGTGCGGTTACTGCTCAGGCAGGATTCAGCCACCGTTTTAAGCCAGTGTGGGTCGAACATTTCTGCATCAGCAAATGACAATGGCTCATCATGCTGCGCATAAATATTTCCTCTTACCCTTCCCTTTTCATCCCTGACGCGTTTGCAGAGACTGAGCCAGCCCGTGATGCGTAACATCAGAAGTATCCGGCTGATGGTCTCTTTTGATGCCCTGTCTTTTCCCGGCGTTGCCAGCTGCAGCTGCAATTCTTCATAAGAAGGAAAAACAGCACCATCGTTGCTCAAAGCGTGCAGGCGGATAATTATCCAGCCCATTTTATCAAGCGGAGAGAGGCGCTGATCGAGAAGCAACCGACGCGGCATGGAATCGTGTATGTTACCCGTGAACAACAGACCACCACGGACATAGCTGTTCTGTTCATCCGGTAAACGAGCGGTCAGCCGATCAGTTAATTTTGTGACTGCCTGATGGATAAGGCTGTCATCCGGTAATGTCATTCTTCACCTTCTGAATACAAAAAAAATGCTGAGCAATGTGCCGCTAAAGGCTCATCGCTCAGCATTCTGACTACGATTCAGTTTCGCATAGCCGTGTTGTAACGCTCATGGTTCATCATCTCCCAGGTGCGCCCTTCATCACGGCTGAGCAGTCGCCAGAACGGGCCAAGATCAATCTTGTAATAGCCCGTCCGGTTTTCATTCAGACGCTTATAATTACGCTCTCCGTGCCAGAATCGTCGTACCGCGCCGGCCGCTTTTTTAGCCAAGGACGCAGGAACAGTCGTTGGAGCTTTCAGACCCGGAATGATCTCTTTAAATCGCATTCTGCCCCCTTCTGATTACAGTGAACGATCTCTGCAGATTAATAATCATGCTCTTCTCCGGGTGGCCACTGTCAGATTTTCACTTTCCCACCTGAGAACAGTGTTCCAGACTGCAGTGAGAGAAATATCCATTTGTTCGGCAGCGAGCAGCATCAAATCCAGCCCCTCATCGGTTTCGCTGCGAAGTGTTTTACTGTCATTTGCTGCCCAGATTTCCCACAGTTCGGTACTCTGCTCATCGCTAAGAACGCTTCCACGACCTGCACGAATTTTTATGCCGGCGATCCTGCGACGCGCCGCTACGTCATTACTCATCAGCCCGAAAAAATGCTCCATGAGTTTGATTGAGCCGCCCAAAGCAAGCGCCCGGTCGATGCGCTGTTTTCGTGTTTGCTCAAGTCGCGCCTGTATGACCAGCCGGGAAAGGTTGTCCTGGTTTATGGCAAACGTCAGCACGGATACTTCGCTGTTGATGATGTAGTGAATGTCTTCCACGGTCATGTCCCTGAGCATGGCAATGTCGTCGGAATTCAGGCCCATTTTGTCGCAGCGGCGTATAAAACCGTTCTTCAGCTCCATAACCAGATCGAGCAGGAAACCGTTAGCGGCGCGTGAGAGGTTGGTGTTCATCATTTACCCTTCATTGACAGGAACAACAGGCGCAGCATTTAAACGCTGCAGTTCTCGTAGGCGACGAAGGATCCTGATAAGTCGGAAGAGGGTCAGGGTCTGCTCGTCATTAAACAGCGGTGAGTCTGATTCGGATGACCCGATCAGCAAAACCGTCGAAAGCCTTACGTCTTCGGCGTGATGAGTTGCTCCGGTAAGCGAGTCCAGAAAGATGGCCACATCAGATGCGTGACTGGCAGAAACCATCCGGAAACCCGGTGAAGTTTCACTGTCACAGGCAGGCTCAAGATCATCGCCGCAACCATGGGCGCTGGCAATTTCCCAGCTCAGGCGCCATGAGAGGTTCTGAAGATGGTCGATGTCGTCCTGGAGAGCATTAACGTGCCACAGCGAGTCAGTTACGGCGTGTTCCTGTGGCTCAGAAACTTCAGCCGGGTCTTTTACGAGGGATGGCTGTATATCTGGTTGAGCACAGAAATAATCCGGGATGACGCTGGCCTGGTCAGAAGGCTCCTGACAACTGCTTCGCTTTTCGGTGCGTGCCTCCTGGTCATCCGGATTTTGAAAATCGGGTGAATTATTGTCAGAACTCTGGTGAGGCTCAGACTGCTGAAGTTCAGTCTCGATTGAAATATCCCGGCCACCTTCCTGTAACTCTGCTTCCGGCACTGTTTGTTCCACTGTAGCAAACGATATGCCGTTTTCCGGCTCCATGGCGTCAGGTATGGAGTTACCTTTTAACTCAAGCAGCCAACCATCGTAGTTGAGACCTTCACAGGGAAACGCTTGCGTGAGATCGCCGATTAACTCATCCCTGAACATCTCAAAAGACCACAGCTCAGGATCGTCAAATTTGCTGCAGCACGCGCCAAATACCGGAGTAAAATCTGTATCAGTTTCAATAAACTTTTCTGCCTGATACTTTTCCCAGATTGATTCAGCGCTTTTACGAAGCTTGAGCAGCTGTCGAAGTTCCTGCCCGCCAAACCCTGAGCACAGAAGTTCAGGCATCCACGGATAGATGTGCCTGACGACATCCTCCATACGGCAGACGCTGGAAAAATGGACGGGTAACCCATTTTTTGTCAGCGCGGTCGCCAGCTCTCTTAACGATACTTTCTTACCTATTTCCTCTTCCAGCAGCCGTCTGGCTTCCTGAACTGAAAGGGCTTTATCAATGAATGTCAGCTGGCCGTGCGTTTCATTTTCTGCCAGATGGCCCGTCAGGCAATCGAAGCGTCCCGCCCATGGTTTCACCACGCAGGTCATCCGGTAAAAACGCTCATCTCCGGTTTCGTCCCACAGTTCACGCATAATGGCATAACGGGTGTTTCCGCCATCGCTGAAGGTCCATACACCTTCAGGAAGTCGCGGGTCGCGGGTGACCAGTGGAACGGAGTCGAGACCACGCGCGCGGATTGACGATTTAATGTCATCGTAGCGGGGGTTACGGGTTTTGCGTGGATTATCGGGATTGGCGCACAGCTGGTCCAATGTGAACTCATGGGCGATGTTTACTTCCTCAGGCACTGCGCGTTTACCTGGCTGATCCTTTTTCACTGTGCAGGCCTCCGGTAATCATAACCGAGGTCATATCCCCCTTCCGGGTATTCACTGAAGAGAGTAAATTTACCCTCAAACTGCGTTTTGATGGTGCCTGTTGGCCCCTGCCGCTGTTTACTGATGATGATTTCGGCCTGGCCGGGATGTGCCGTATCGGCGTGATAAACCTCATCACGATAAATAAAAGTAATCAGATCGGCATCCTGTTCGAGTGCCCCTGAATCACGAAGGTCACCATTATTAGGACGCTTGTCCGCACGCTGTTCTACCTGGCGGTTGAGCTGTGACAGTGCAAGAACGGGACACCCCAGTTCCTTCCCTAATGCTTTGAGCGAACGGGATATCTCTGCAATTTCCTGCGTGCGATTTTCCATGTCCGGACAGCGCATCAGCTGAAGATAATCCACCATAATGAGAGACGGCTTACCGTATTTACGGACATATCTGCGGGCACGGGTGCGAAGGGTAGCTGGCGTTTGGCTGCTGTTATCATCAATAATCAGCCTTTGCCGCCACTGCGCCATTTCCTGTGCGCCCATACTGATCCGGCCCCAGTCTTCGTCACTGAGATTTCCACTTCGCAGGCTGTTGAGTTCTACTCTGCTGCGCATCGACAGCATCCGCATGGTCAACTGGTCGGTGGGCATTTCGATACTGAAGATGATCACGTTCTCTTCCGGTCGGCTCAGCAAAGCACCGATGCCCCAGCTGAGTGCCAGCGAGGTTTTACCCATGGAGGGACGCGCGGCGAGTATGATCAAATCGCCGGGCTGCAGTCCACACGTCATGAAATCAAACTCAGCCATTCCGGTCGGCGTTCCCGTAATTCCATTGTCTGCAGCTGTGGCCACTTCCAGCTTGCTCAGCAGCTGATCCAGCGCGTGCATGATTTCCGTTTCGCACTCGCTAGCATGCTGTCCCTGCTCACTTAACCGGAAAAGCGCATCTTCTGCGAGGACGGCAACACTAAGGGAATTCAGCCTGCTACTGCCAATATCTGCCAGAAGAGAGTTGCCAATGATCTGTAGTTGTCTGAGCCGGCTCTTTTCGAGAACGATCCCGGCATAGGAGAGGATATTTGCCGCCGAAGGGGTGTTCTTGCTGAGTTCTGCAAGATAAGCAAAGCCGCCAGCCGTTTCGAGCCGCCCTTCTCTTTCCAGCGTTTCACTGAGGGTGATAAGGTCAAAAGGCTGTAATCGCGACGACAGCCCACTCATGGCTCGAAATATCGCCCGATGGGCGCCAACGAAGAAATCGTCTCCGGTAAGCAGGAGATTGATATCGTCCCATCGTTCATTATCGAGCATCAGCGCACCCAACACGCACTGCTCGGCGTCGGTATGGTAAGGAATACTTTCTGTTACTAATGGTTTTTCAGGCATGAGATGATCCCTCCACAAATTAACGTGGATTAGCATTCGTTTGATGAATGAGGTGCTAGCTGTTAACTGACTGAGCCGCTAACTCTTCTGTATAAATGTCCAGATAACGATCAATGAGACCCTGTACAATTTTTGATGCGCTCACCACCCGGCCTGAAGACTGAGTGAGCCTGACGGCACAGCTTTCAGTTTTCATACGTCTGACTGGACCTATGTAAACGATGGGTGCAGGGTTTTGGGCATCAGTTACTGAGGGCATAGTCTCTCCGGCTTAAGTCAAAGTGTGGATTTCTTCTTAACTCAAATTATTACTTTCAGGCCCCACTGTTCTGGCGCCCTCATTGATCCCGAATGCTCAGCAGCAACACTCATCATGCAAGTAGCGAAAATTTGACCCGACTTATGAAAACCATGCCAGCGCTGATGAAAGAGTATGAAATTCTTTAACGTTTTATTTATAAAGTCTTTAAATATTACCATCACTTAAGACTTTGGTGCAAATATTTCCCATTTAATGGTATTTATTCCCACATCGAAAGCTAATTTTTCCTTTAGAATCATGTGTATTGTTTTCGCCCAGGACGTGCACATGCTTGACACAATTGAGAAGAGGCTGAAATGTTGCCGCGCGGCAACCGGAACGTCGCCTCAGGAAGTGGTAAACTACGTTCAGCAGAAGAACACAGACCTCTCCTACACGACTTACACTCGCTGGGAGTCTGGCGGTACCGTACCGCCACGACGCATTGATGTGATCAATCTGATTGCAGGCTTTTTCAGCGAGAGCGGTCTGAAGGTTGAAGGTGACTGGATCATGACGGGTGCGGGATTTCCGCCGCAGTTCACTGAATACACCAAGCTCGATGAAGATACCCTTTTCATACTGGCCAGCCGCCAGTTACCCGACGTTGAACTCATACAGGTTGGCGGCACATACGGCGAGCCTTATATAAGTTTCGGAGAGTTCTGTATTGTATCCAATGAGCGAACTCTGGACCCTAATAACAACAAGCTATGCCATGTAAGGCACAAAAACGGCTTGGTAATTGGGGTGGTCAAAATAGTTGACGAGGATAACGTCACTATTGAAGGTGTAAAAAGCACGGCCATTAAGAAAGAAGATATTCTCGAGTGCCGGAGAGTGAAGTGGATCCAAAAGAGGTAAAGCTAAATTTTCATCGCTGCAGTACTGAGGTCATAAACTTCCTTAACAAGCTGGAAAAAACGACCTATATATCCACGTTGCTGATTGAAAAAAACACTATTTCAGCCCATCAGAGCAATGGTTATGCGGACTGGGATAACAAGTTTTATTACGATGGGAAATACAAAGACAGCCTTCTCATTAAAATTGGTATTGAGCTGACGAAAATCAAAAAAGGGGACGTCAGTACAGTGGTCTGGGATGACGCTCTCCGCAATGACAAAAATAATGTCATTGATGAACAACGTCGACAACACAACATTTATCACGGCATCAGCTTTATCTATGGAATTGAAAATGAGTTGAGTATGGCACTCAACATCTGTACCGGGGCTGACACCTCGCAAAAGGAATTTGAAAATCTGATACTGCCTATGCGGTTTGCGCTACTGAACTATTTTAAGGACTTATGATGTTTACCAAAACCTATTCCGTAGACGAAAATCACGTTGATTTTCAGGGTGTTGTGGATGGACTGTACTATCCCTTCTACATGGAGTGGACGCGCCACGCTTTTATGAAAGAAGAACTTGGACTGGATCTCGAACAGGAGTTTGCTGAAGGACGCCTTCACATGATCCTGGAATACACGATGCGCTTTAAAAAGAGCCTGCAGAAAGGAGATGAAATGCAGGTAACATGTGTCCTCCAGGCAAACGAGAAACGCAGCCGCGTCAATTTTGTTCAACAAATACTGGTTAACGATGTTGTGTATGCGGAAGCAGTATTCACCGCTACGTGTATCGCAAACGGCAGACCTTGTGTTCCTGATGCAGTTAAAAATGCTATTCCGGCATAAGTTGTCTGAGGGAACCCTGCCGGGTTCCCTCGTCAGTTCTCAATAAGAAGATATCGGCTGTCTTTCACCTTATCCTTTCCTGTCTGATAAAATAAAGAGAGACGGACTAAATACCCACTCCGCTTCTGATATTTACCTTCCAGATCTTCAGATTCATATATGCGCACTCTGAAAAAACGTTTATCGTTGCGCATATGCAACACGCCGTTCTTTTCAAATGACGCCTGCACAGCCCTGCGATCATTATCAATACCTGTGGCCTCGATGAATTTAAAGGCCGCGCCCGGCAGGGAAATAAACATAAACCCACTCACTGCATGAAGCAGACTATCTTTCTCATTTACGCTGAGAAACTTATTATTAACCGACTCTTTGAGCCACAATAAAAATTCCTCTCCGAGATTATTTACATCTTTGCTTTCAGGTGCAGAGAGAACAACGGGATTTTCCAACGCAACTTTTTCTTTATTGGTTTGTTCCAGCATTGAATCAATGACAGGCAATGTCTCCTGCGCCTTTTCATCGGGAATAAGTTCCAGGCTTTCATCCGGGACCGCAAATTCCTGTTCATTCATATCCTGTACAGTTAAACACCCATCTGCTGTAGCCGTAACTGCTCTCTCCGCCTGTTCATCCACATTACTGTCCGCCGGTTCAGCTACAGTAAACATGCTGAGAAGGACGGTTGTATCGTCATCAGCCGCTTTTTCAGCCACTGACTGCTCAGTTACTGCGCCGCAGTTTTCTGAAAGTGCTGAGGGTAAAGACCCGGCTTCATCATCCGCAGTTAACGGAGGTTCATCGTTCACTGGTGCAAGACCGGAGGCCAGATCCACTGCACTTTCCGACCCGATACCGGCGAGTGCAGAGGCAGCACTGATGATATCGCCAGGGAAAATCGTCGCCGGCAGCCCCGGATCCGCTATCGGCACTGCAGCGGCCATTTCAGGCAAGCCTGCTGGCGGAGAACCGGCGGGCGAACCGCTGATGCCTCGCGCTTTTTCGAGAATTTCTTCGATAAGCGGCATGGCCGCCATATCCCCGCCGGCCAGAGAAGCCATCACCCGCATGGCCTGGCGATCGCCACAAAGCCAGGTGACCCCGTCATCAGGCAACAGCCTGGCGGCCATTATTGCCGCCGTACCGGCATCAGCTGCATTGCTTATCCGGAATCGATAGGGTGCACCCGGCGATGACATACCGGGGATCCAGCATTGCCCGTCCAGTAATTCACCTTCAATCTTGGTCAGTTGTGGCAAATGCGCGGTAAGCGCTGACCAGAAAACAATCGCATTCCAGAGCGTGTTTTTAGCGGCCTGTTCCTCAGGTGTCGCGCCCGGAGGAAACATATGCCCTTTCGCCAGCCTGACGCTGCAGGCGGTAAATTTCAGGGTGAGATCGATGTATCCGCCCTCTTCACTCCATTCGCCTTCCGCGCTGGCCGGCACGTTCTGTACGCCTTCAGCGAGTCTTTTCAGCGGCGCCAGGTAAAGCCGGTTATAAATCTCCTCAGGCAAGGACGTGTTGTCCCAGATTTGCCTGAGAAGGAGCTTACGATGCGGGGAAGAAAACAGCTCTGCGGCTTGCTGCGGCGCGAAATATCCCGGCGGAACCTTACCGCCAGCCTGCGCTGGCTTAGCCGCGGTTTGCCCCCCGGATATCATGGTTATGAGCTTACTGAACATTCTGGCTCCCTGATAATTCAGCTTCATTGCTGATATTAAGCGCAGCCTCTGCGCTCTCTGAGTCCTTTCGGCCCGGCGTTTCAGAGTCTTCGTTCAGTGCATCGAGGCAGCCGGTCACGATACCGACCAGCTCATTCGGCAACAGAATTTTGCGCGCGCGCGTCACCGATACGTACAGAAGATTCAGCTCATCTTCTTTTTCGCGCGGGTTTAAAAGGGGATCGGTAATATCAACAAAATCGTCGCTGATTTTGACCGCGTTCCACTCAAGCCCTTTACTGCGGTGCGCCGTCACGACCGTCACATCAGCATCGCTTTCGCGCGTCACCGCCTGCTTTTTTAACACGGCCAGCAGCATTGGCAGTGGGAAGTACATGTCCAGCAATCGTACACCCTGCCCCATTTCCGGATCTTTTGTGGCTTTGGCAATGGTTCGATATTCTTCAAAGTCGCGATAATCGCGCGTCAGCTGCGGCGACTGAATGCGATCGGGCATATCGACCGAAAGCCAGTACAAATCTTCCAGTTCACCAATGCGGTATCCTTCCATGCCGCCCACCCAGTACACCTTTTTACCCGTCAGGCTCTCTATGAGGGCTGAGCCAATCACGCCCGCTACCGTCCGGCTGATAACGCAGCAGTGCGCGGTTCCGGCGGGCAGTTCGGGTACAACCTGGTCCTTACCGCCAAGGCCACAGACCCGGCGGGTTTCCCCCGCCTCGGCAAGCAGGGCATTCGCAACGTCTGCAATCGCCGGACCAAACCGGAAGCTGTTCGTCAGCCACAGCCTGTCTGCAGCCTCCAGCTGCGGCGAAACGAGGGCGTTTTCCGCCCCCCTGAAGCGATATATCTGCTGATAACGATCGCCGACAAGGATGATGCGACAGGGCTGGCTGAGAACAAACTGACTGGTCACCGGATTCGCATCCTGCGCCTCATCGAAAAGGATCACGTCCCATTTCATGTTCAGCTCCGGCACTGACAGCTGATAAAGTTTAAGATAGGTGTCATGCGTCACCGGAAAATGTGAATCCATCCGGGTCATTTCGTGCCATACGACCTGTGCAGCGCCGAGTATTTTGCCCGCGTCCAGTCCGCCCCGATCGCTCTCATCGGGCAGATGCAGAAATGAGATTTCCCCGTCGGCTCTGTACAGAAAGGTGTTAAGCGTATTCAGCGCAGTCCGTGCCAGCAGCCAGTGACGGGTGTTGAGCAGCCGCGCAATATCCGTTACGCGCAGAGACGTGGTAAGCCGTGCCTGGAAGTGCCGTCCGAACGTCGGCCATGCAAGCTGATGAAACGTCCTGCATTCCACGTTAAAAGGAAAACGACGCTCGGACTCCTCCCTGATCGCGCGATTGTAGGCGAGATAAAGCATCCGCTCCTTGGGGTTTGCCAGCGCGTAGGCTTCAAGCGTGGACGTTTTGCCCGTGCCGGCAAACGCCGTAACGACAAGTTTTCTGCCTTTCCAGGCGATGATCTGTGCCTGCTCCTGCGTGGGTTGCATGTAATCAGTACCTCCGTCAGCGTCAAGCCATGAACCATGCCCTGCCTTGGAGGCGGTATCCACCGCAAACTCTATACTGGCCCGCAAAAAAAAACGCCTCCGGAGAGGCGTTATGGTCAGGCTGCGCGTTGCTCTGCGCGGCTGAGTTTTGCTGCCCACCTGGCGGTGTGGTGCAGCGGGGTGTAAAGCGTGCGACGCCGCTCAGGCGTCAGCGCGTTTCCGGTCACAACCTCTGCCGCAATGCCGCAGAGCGAGATCCATAAAAACGCTGCCGAGAAAATCACAACGTTCCTGATCGAGCGCCATCACGACATGACCCAGTAATTCAGCCATCCGGGTGACGTCTTCCTTCTCGTAGCCGGCAATTATGCTCAGATACTGCTTTTCCAGCTCTGCATCGTGCGCAACGCCATTGTGCAGCGCAATGACCGCGCAGCTGACGAAGTCCTCAAACACCTTGTGCCGGTGATGATAACGGGCCGTGGTGTTGAAAATCTTCAGGAATGCGCTGCGATGGTTGATAAAAGTCATGCGTGTTCTCCATAAAAAAGGGGAACACGCCCCCTAAGGAAGTGTTCCCCTCAGGGTGTGAGGCAAGCCTTACGGCCCGCCTTTTTTGGTTACCAGCTGTACGTGGTGAATCCTTCCGTTTCCGGAGCCCCTGATTCAAAAATCAGGATTTCCACAGCATCCGAACGCATCATAGAAGCGATCACGCGGCGGGCTTCTTTCGATAGCCCGGCTTCTTTCAGCCGCAGAACCGGCGCGGTACACGCGGTTAACCGCAGAAGATAGCCCCCGCCGATATAGTGGATCCACTCACCGTTACCGACTTCACGGGTCGTGATTTCATCCAGCAGCGCATTGTCTTCTGCGCTGAGGTGAGCCGTCGAAATAACGCGGCAGCGAAGGTACTCACTGTTGCCGCTCATACCTGTACCGCCTGCTGAACGGATGTTGCACCTTCTGGTTCATGAGGTTCAACGACCGGCACCAGATGAAGCCCGGGCCTGCCGTCGTCCAGCTCGTCAATAATCGCCTCAGCACTGCAGACGTGCTCGCCCCGATCGTAACAGTCATAACCATCCAGATCGTGAACCGGCTCGCTGTACCAGTGCCGAATTTCACAGTCAAAGGTAGATGACAGTGCCGCGATGACCTCTGCTGCCGGCGGGAACCAGGCGGAATCAAACGCAAGTTTTATGCTGCTGACGCCATCACGTTCCCAGCTGACGTTGTGACCTGCCGGCCACTCCATACCGTACTGCCGGCAATAGAGGCTGCAGGACGTAGACGCCCCGGACAGGAGTCCGCCACTTCCGTTCAGTTCGGCAGCCAGCCGGCTCGGGATTATCTGCAGCATATCGCAGGGTTGCGCCCTGTCAGGCAGCTGACTCAGTCGTTCCCAGCACTGACCCGGATCGATTTCCCGGGAAAGCGTGGCAATACCAAACCAGTCTGCATAGCGTTCCTCAATGAGTCGCGCGATATGTCTGCGTGAAACGTCCGGAATACTGTCCCAGCGGATCGCGTCGATACCCGACTGATGGTAAAGCCGCTCAATTTTGCGCAGATGCTCCCCGTCAAGCGGTACGTCATTGCGCAGTAAACCGAGCCACTGATCAAACGCCAGGTTGGCTGGCGTGCCCTGTCCCGTTCCGCTCTGCATTAACCCGGGAAACGGCGGAAAAGACTCCGTTTTAACCGGGCGTAGCAGGCCACCACACCCCGCCAGAAACAGCTTTATGCTGCGCATGACGGCGTGACGGTAAAGCGGTACGGCTTCACCGCTGATCCACTCCTCCATGATGCTGATGAGCGCTGATTTTCCGATGATTTCTAAACGGTTATGGCACCAGTCTGACATGGTTAATTCCTCTTCTTTCAAAAAGAAGAGGGCACTGTCCCGTGAGGAACAATGCCCTCACGGGACGGCAACGTGTTTACTTAACGATGCCGGGTTGGTGTGTTATGCAGCTTCAGCCGCACGTTGATCTAACTGCAGTAAAAACTCTGACGCTTCTCTCGCGTGCCGGCAGGCACGAAAGAGTGCTTTTTTGTCCGACTTCAGTACCTCAAGCCACGATTTTATGTAGCTGTCGTGCTGAACATCGCCAAACACACCGAGCTGGGCGCAGAGAAACGCGCTGCCCATCTCCGCTATCAGCTCCTCAAACGCATACACCGGATCGCCGAACGTTTTCGACGGTTTGGTTATGCCTTCGCGGTTCAGTCGTGACTCATGGCCGGTGGCGTGTACAACTTCATGCAGCAGCGTGCTGAAGTAGTCGGCGTGGGTAAAAAACTGTTCAGCCTTCGGCATCAGTATGGAATCAGTTTGTCTGGCGTAACAGGCCCGGTTCTGTAATCTGAACTCAACCTTAACGCCCGCCATATGCACAATCTCACATATCCGTTTTTCCGTCGGCCAGTCGATCGTGCCGGGGTATTCAGCTACGGGAGATTCATGCGGTACAGCCGCAACACTGTCCGGTAAACCGTCACACTGCCCGACGTTAAACAGGAAGTTAGGCTTGATCATGGCCCGCGATTCCATCAGCGGCTTACCGTCGGAATCAAACAGCTTGTTTCCGCTGGCATCCTCAGCCTGCTTTTCAAAAGGTCTGAAGATGATGGCCTCTGATGACGTTTCACCTTTGCGAACCTGACCACCCAGCTCCTGCGCCTGACGATACGTTACCCAGCGATCGGTGCTGTATCCTTTTTCCTCTGCGGCCAGCCATAACAGCAGCACGTTTACGCCGCTGTAAGGTCTACCGGTTAAAGCATTAACCGGTAACGGACCCGCTGCGGCGTAACGGCCGGCAGTGCGCCACGGTTTTTTCCATGGCGCCACGCCGTTCTCCAGTGCCTCAACGATACGGTCAGTGACCTTCTGGTACAGATCGACGCTCTCAGTTTTCTTCGTGCGACGGGTTTTGGTTGGTTTGGTCATGGGATGTTCCTTAAATGAAAAAAGGGCGCATCCCTCCCCTGACGGGCGAGAAATACGCCCGTCAGGGAAAGTGGTTAACGCACCGGAGAAATAATCTTTCCGTCGGCGGTTATGCTGTTCAGCCGCAACCGAAGTTGCCGCCTTGAATGATAGAAAGCGTGGCGGTCATGCCGCTTACTGTCAGTAAACATTGCTTCTTCAAGCATTGAAGCTGCCGAACCGAACCACCGGGCCCGCTCTTCGTCGCAGCTGCAGTCACAAAAATCCGAAGTCCTCATCAGGTCGATCCGTTCACAGAACAGCGCGAGTTTACGCTGACTGAGCCAGCTGATGGTTTTGCGCTTCAGCTGATAGAGTGAACGGACAGACAGAACAACCACCCTGTCTGCCGGCGTTATGGGATTGAAAAAGGCCGGGTCATCTACAGTCAGATCGAACGTCTCAGAGATCTGACCAAAATTCAGTTCTACCTGCACGCCCGGGTCTGTACTCCCGCCGCTGTATTCAAGGGCATAAATGCGCTCTTTGCGGTAGAAAAGCTGACCGGGTAATCCGTTCCTGAACTCCAGGAACAAACCTTCCTGCGAACAGATAACAAGCCTGGCTGACATAGCCTGATGGTAAGTTTCATGAAACAGCTGCGCGAGCGCGTCACTGTTGAAAGTAAACATAGGATCACCTGCTGTAATAGCGGGATCTGTCTCCTTCCGGAGAGCAAATCCCGGAAGGATGGGTATACAGGTCAGCTGTTGTGCTGCTGAGCAAGCCAGAACTCAATGCCTGATATGGCTTCCCACTCTTCAGTGGTGACCTGCTTGCCGGGACCGGAGGTTTTTACCAGCAGCAGGTGTTCAATTGCACCGGGTATAACAAACGATGCCGGTATGGTTTCAGGTGCTCTGGTAAACATATCCATATTCCATGCCAGCCATCGCTGCGCGAAACGCCAGCTTTGCGGACAGGAACTGGTTATGTAATAGCTTTCGGGGCATAGGTTATGCAGAAGAACCAGCACGATGCGCACGAATAAATCCTGTCTGCATCGCTGGCTTTCCACTTTGCGGTATGGCCGAAAATTATCCGAAAGCGTCTGCCTGAGATAGAACGGATTGAGGCAGTAGCCTTCGCCGTCCTTATGGTTGAACGTGACCGAACCCTCTTCGTCAAAAAGCTCTGAAGCGCGGTTCATGTTAAAACCCAGCTGCTTATAAGGCCGGAGCTGAGCGGGAAGAAGCCAGAAGGCTTCTTTAACTGCGTCGGTAAATCTGAACCACTGTTCATCATTTATGGACGCTCCCTGCTCAAACTGGTAAACGCCCGGAAGGACCAGAGGTTCGGTTGGTGTATGTGTCATGGTAAATCTCCATTAAAAAGGGGATCTACCGCCCACAGGGAGGTAAATCCCCGTTGGGTTAAGTTAGATCGATTGCCGGATCAGCGTTTGCCGGTTTTCAGTTCTTCGAGCGCGAACTCAAGTTCTGAAATCAGCCCCCAGTCAGCCGTCGTAAACGGACGTTCCCCCCCGGAAACGCTTCTGATGAGCAGTTCATCAGCTGCGCCGGTAATGAAACCTTCCGTGCTGAAAGGCTGAGGAGTATCACTGTCCGCAATCAGTTGGTGCCGTATTGCCCAGCGAACCGGAAGCGCCCAGCTGAGGCCGCCGGCTGATGACGTTATCTCAAAGCAGCCTGAACAATGGTGATACAGCATCAGCAGCGCAATCCGCGTGAAGAAGTCGATGGGCTGACCTTCCGTTTCAATACGCAAATCAGGGTTCATATCCAGGGTAAACATCACGCTACTGGAAATGTAATTCCCTTCGTCTTTTCCACCGAATTCAAATGCCTCGGGGTGAGGAAACATCATGGAAGCGCGTTCCAGACGAGTACCGTCAATTGGCGAGCACGGGCGGAGATGTACCGGTAACACCCAGAATGCTTCAGTGACTGCCAGAGTAAAACTGTGCCACTGGCTAGGGGATATCCATCCGCTCTGCTTCACGGTATAGGTCACATGTTGGGGCGGTACGGAGATTGGTGTCATGATAAATCCTCAAAAAAGGGGATTTATCCCCCTTATGGGGAATAAATCCCCACAGGGTTACGTCAGATTAGAGAGATTCTAATCTGGCAATTTCCAGATCTCCCAGACCGTCATTATGACCATCTGAAGAAATCCGTTCATGCAAAGTGCGGTCGAGCCTGATGCTCATGGCACGGATGGAGTCAACCAGGTCAGCACAGCCAGGACTGATAAAGCGGTCCTGAACCATACCGAACTCAAGATTGTAAATAACGTTAATCTGAACAGCAATCGTGACGGGCAGCTCACCGTAGAGGTGCACCTGCTCGTCAAGGTCGTCCAGACCAAATCGCTGATAGGCTAATGCCGTAAGCATGTCGCCCTCGTATTTAGCTAACTGCAGCATATCTGCCAGGTTCGTTGAAACAGTCATATTCGACTTTCCCTTACTGATATGCATAACGCAGGTTTGCCATCTGATCCGCCAGCTTCAGTGCAAAGCGGCGAGCCTGACGGTAAGAGCGGAATACCTCATCCGGCTTTTTCAGAGAACCAAACCGGTGATTACCGTGAAACGTGCCGGAACGTGTAAGTATGCCAGCCGTCCATTTTCCTGAAGGTAACTGATGAACCTGAACCTTAAAGCTGAGTGAGCCAGCCCGGTTCATAATCCACTCTTCTTTTCTTTTACCGGCAGCGGCGAGATCCCGCAGGGATGACGCCGCAGCAGAGGCTGCTGAAAAGATGCCTTTTATGGAAAAGGAGGTTGGTAATAAAAGGGTATGCATGGTGTTTCTCCTGTTGAGCGGGAAACACCTGCCCTGTCGGGAAGATGTTTCCCGAGGGGCATTCGCATAGCGAATGTATGGTTCAGACGACTGTGCTGTTACTTCTGAGCGGTGAACACCCTGAAAGTTGCAGCATCAGATGCGGCATGCTGAGCGGCTTTCGCTGCAGCTTTGTGTGTAAAATGCTTACCGTGCCGGCTGAAAACGAACTCATCGCCTGGCTGGCCTGCAATCGACGTTCTTGCCATAACAATGGCGTGATAACGTTGATCGTCAAACCAGACGCGGGAACAAAATTCATAATGACCGGAAGGTGAAGCAAGCCACGGTGTTCCCCTGAGTGCAGCCTTAAGGTCAGGACATTCAGATGCAACACGGGTTGCAACGGAAAGGACCAGATCGAATGGCGTACGCAACTCATTCAGAAACGAGCGGGTTATGGACATAGTTTCTCCAGAAAACAGAGAAACATTTGCCCTGTCGGGAATGTTTCCCCGAAGGACGAAGGCCGGAGCCGGATGGTTGAATGTACCTTCATCGCCAGGCAGTAGGAGCCGTGATTGACGATATCTGCTTCCAAAGGCGGGCAGATGTACCACACTGATGTGTTCTCCCTTTCAGGCAACAGGAGTGTTGTTTGCAGCTACCCGAAGGCGGTCATCTCAAGCTACAGACCATTGGTGGTTGTCCGAAGACAACGTAAGAAACGTTTTAATAATAGCGTCTGCTTAAGGCAAATTACAAGAGCCCGTTATTCATCAGACTCATCAAGCCGGTTATAAACCCGTGCAACATAAGCTCCTCGCCCGTCACCATGTCCAAGATCCATTGAAACTAGAGCCTCAGCCTCTTTGCGACTCATGCCATTTTCTAAATGATGATTTACGGCATCCTTAGAATAGGCATACCTGAGACTATGTGGCGCATGGATTCCGGTCATTCCACTTTCACGTAATACGTTATGATAACGATCAAGCGCCTGATGAAGCGTTGGCTTATCGATTAACTTGCCGTTATTTTTTTCTATGTACTGAATAGCTTCATTTAACAGGTTAACAACCTTCTCTTTATCAAAAACGGTGGCATCACGTGGACGCCCTCCTTTAGAGCCAAACACAACGCGTACATTATTATTTCCGGATTCCAGACTTTTTCGCCAGGTATTTAATGACTTTGCCGACTGAACCGTTTCCTCCGCGCGCAACCCGATATATCTGGCAAGCTGCACACCTAAAGCAACCCCCCTGTCTTTCTCTGAAACCGTCAGGACAATTTCTTTAAGACGTTCGTCAGAAATGGCAACTTTAGTGCCTTCGCGGCTGGATCCGGAAATATTCAGTGCCTGATTACTCAATTTATCATGCGCGGGATTAGCCAGAACGTTACGTCCGCCTTGTGACATGATTGAACGTAATGCGGCCATTTCATTTTGCAGCGTCCGGGACGAAATATTTTCATCCTGACGACTACGAATATAGTTCTCGATATGTTTGGTTTTAATATGGCTTACGTCCCGAATCTGAATATTAAGGGTTGCCAGTCGCTCCGAGAAGCGACTGGCAATCTTTGAACGATCAGAAACCGTTTTAAAACTTCCTCCGCCCTGACGTGCGAGCGTGACGAGCTGCTTACCTAATTTACCAGACAATTTTTATCTCCTTCAGAACCTACAGCTGTAAGCCCATAAACCCACAGCTGTATGACTCTGAATCTGTACTTCTCTTCCCCGATGACATGGTTGCTTTTGCGCTTCCTGCGTCTCGACTGGTATCTGTGCATCGGGGCGGCGAAATGTTGAGTTCTTGCGAGGCTCCCCAGGTCTCTGACCTGTTTGCGGCTTGCGCCGTGCTGACGTTAGTCAGTCTGCCTCCGTACACCAGTTTCCTGATGTCGCCATCGATACCGAGTCGATCATTCTCCTTCTAATAAAACGCCCTTAACGGGTTGTTCGTTAACGTCGCGTCATGGTTGATAAATAGCCAGTTGTGCATCTGAAAACACGTTATACGTGCACGTCAGAATGTACCGGCATGCTGAAAACCGCACTGTACGTGGGTTTGGTCGTTATGCGCTGCGCGCGTCACTTTGTTCTCGTTTCACTCGAACCAAAGTGACGCCGCGCAGCTTCATGCTCCTAATGCGTCTTCCGCAAGCGCCCAAATGTTCCAAATGGGCTTATGCGTCATAGCAAAAGTCGTATGCAGCACAGGGCGTATCCCTGCAAATATTCATAACGTTAGTGAAGAAAAGCATCATTGTGGATGCCTGTCTGAGGGCGTGAGGCGTATGTAAAAGCCATGCTTTGGTGTGATTAATGTACCCCCATCGTCGCGTCGTAGGTGCGCTTGTTTTGACGATATCTGCTTCCAGGAGCGAGCAGATTTACCACACTGATGTGTTCTCCCTTTCAGGCTACAGGAGTGTTTTCGTAGCTACCCGAAGGCGATCCTCTCAAGCTACCGGACCATTGGTGGTTGCCATAAGGCAACTTATTGCCAATGAACCTTATCAATACATGAATGTTATTGTCAAAATCAAACTATCATATTTTGTTGATACTAGGCTTGATCAGCTTACTAACATGGAGAGAGAGATGGAAAGTATCAGTAATGCCACTATTCTAACCTTAGCAGTGACAATATGTTTAGCTGCTCTTAATTTTTTCTTTGGTATTCACGGAAGGTTGAAGAAATTTACTAACGAGAGAATTTCAGTTTATAAAGAGATATTGTCTCTTGAAGATAGCAATGAGGAGTTATCTGATGCTAGAAAGATTGCAAAGAAAAAATTAAAGGAGCAAGTTTTTTATGAGCTTACTAAAATAAAATGCACCCTGCATGCCACGTTAATGCTGGAAATCATGAAAAATAACCCCTACCTAGACACTAAGAAAGAAGCTTCTGTCAGAACAATAATTGACTGCCTCGATAAGAAAGTCGTTAATCTGAGCCCATCAATAACTAAAACAACATTATCACTGAACCGTGCAAGATTTCGAAGCAAACAGAATAGAGGGATATTTTGCGTAGTTTTTTATATCATTCTTGCAATCATTTTTTCTCAAGCTTCATTTTCTTTATCTGAAAATAAAGAACACATCCCGCTGGCTGTAGTTACAGGATGCATATCGATATTTATGCTAATAAGATACACTTTTAACTTAATATATTACCCTGTACTGGGCAGCTTTAAACATTACAAAAAATTGATTTCGATACTTAAGGTTTGAATGTCAGTGATATATTTTTACCATGACTCATCATAGTTATTATACCTTATCCTTTGCGATAACCGTGACTTCAATAATTCACATTTAACATTGGGAGTGAATGGTGAGCATTAATTAGGGAGGTGAGACACATAATTAATGAGTAGCTTTAGGTTTGAATTTCGTGCTGAGTTATATTATTGGATAGGTCTTTTTGTACAAAAAAACCTGTAGAAGTTGCCATCATAAAGTTTGCCACCGTACCCCATTATATGCAGAGATTTGGTGCTGATTAAAAATAGATTACCAGGAACAGATAATTTACCCTCCGTTAAATCATAATTTATATTCTAAAGTGTGTGCTGCTCCCTCTTTGAAGCGATGAGTTTAGAGAGACGTGTTGTTGACGTTTTGTGTGAATCGGCTGGTTCTTTACTCCGGTTTAAACATCACCCTTTAGAGAACCTTTGCAGCGAGGACATAAACAAACCCTGGTAACGGCAGACTTCCGGGTTGGATGGGGATATTTTCAGGTCTAACGCAGTGGTCAGAAATCAATATCCCCGACGTTCAAATACCTTTAGAAGACCAGGGAGCCTGTGCTTGTCTCAACCCCGGTGAAAGTGCTTTGACGCACATTGTGGGAAAGATTGGCATGATGACGCCGCAGAGGCAGCGAAACGGCGATATGCTCAAGAGTGCCCGGCAGTTTAGACGCTATTCATGCGTCGGCAACGCCATCTGCAAATGTAAAGTTGAGGTCTAGAACTGTTACTGACAACTGTGTTTCTTTGTCATCAACCGTCTCCCGCTGGTTAACAGAGCCCGGATCAAAGGTCCTTAGCGAAAGGAATAATTGTCCACAATGTGGGTGCACAGACCTTCCAAAACCCTGTGGACAATTTACCGCACGGCGTGTCAGTCAAGGAATTGATAGTGGGAGGTCATTAAATGAGCACATGACGCCGATTAAATGAAGTAGCAGCGTTGCGGGCTAGTAAGTCGGCGTCCGATAAATACCAAAAATATTTCATTGTTCTTCATAGCCCTGAGCACGAGCAGGACGGTTCCCTAAGAAAACTGACTTGTCATCAAATCCCGGCTCATTAATACTGTACATATAAACAGCATTATCAGAGGGGGATTTATGTGTCATACCATGTTTTTTTCAGCCGGTAAGTTGTTTTTTATCACGGAGTGGCAGTCATGAAGCCCGTGGCCTACAGTCCCGGCCTGACGATCCTCTGGCCGCCAATATTCACGTCCCGTATACTTGTTCCGTTATTTGCAGATCCTTGCGCGGCGGGCTTCCCTTCCCCCGCTCAGGATTACGTGGAGTCCGAGCTTGATCTCAACGAGCTTTGCATACGCCGGCGCGCCTCGACATTTTTTGTTCGCGCCAGCGGCAGCAGCATGCAGGAGCTGGGACTTTACGACGGAGATGTCATGGTTGTGGATCGTGCCGAAGAGGCATCTCACGGAGATATCGTCATAGCCGAGGTTAACGGTGAGTTCACAGTTAAGCGCCTGCAACTGCAACCACGTCTTGCTCTGCTGCCCATGAATCCAGCCTACTCAACCATTTATCCTGACGAGCTGCAGCTGCTCGGCGTGGTGACCTGGTTTTTCAACAGCACGCGCGCGCGACGGAGATAATCATGCCCATGTTTGGCCTTGCCGACGTTAACTCTTTCTATGCTAGCTGCGAGACACTTTTTCGTCCCGATCTGCGCGGCAAGCCCGTTGTGGTGCTCAGTAACAATGACGGCTGCGTTATTGCACGCTCAGCAGGTTATGTGGAATTTCAATACTGGTTTATTTATCTGGTGTCGCAACATCTTTTAACTTATTAATCAGGGCAGCCACTGCCGCAGCGTCGTTTTCTACAGCAGCCTGCTCGTCATCAGTTAAAGGAATTTCCTGCATCATTCGTATCAGGCTCTGCTGACTTTCCAGATATTGGGTTGAAGAGGATGATTTCGGCATGTAAAACGCGCATTTTGCACAGGCCATGCGATGCGGACACTGGTCAAAAAAATCATAGCTACATAATCCGTGACCAAGATCATAATAACGCCAGGGCTTACCTTCGGCAGACTGTCCTGATGCGATCACGTTCTGATCGATCAGAACTGTAACCATGCGGCGATTCCTTTCAAAATAGCCTGCATTCTCCAGTGAACCCGCCAGCCTGGTTGGCGTAATATCGACATAATGGCGCGTAGACTCTGGCGAAGCGTGTCCCAGCCATTTTTGAAGTTCAAAAATATCCAGCGGCTCCCGGGCGTTATAAAGCTGACTGGCGATGGTCGCTCTTGCCCGGTGGCTGGTGATCCTGCCTCTGGCATCATGCTCCGGCAGGCCAGCCTTTTTGCATAATAAAGGGATAAGAGATTTATTGATGTAGCCCGGATTAACGCATTTTCCCCGGTGCATAAACAGAAAATGCACGCTTTCGCCGGTTTTGAGATCTTCCTGCGCCGGTTGCGCCCTTCGAACCTGCTCCCACCGTTCGATCGATTTTCCTACAGCCGGATCTACCGGTTTGGTAAATGCCGCCCAGGTCTTGCTGACCGGCACGTCCAGCAGGCAGATACGGGGTGAATTATTGTCTTCCGGCAGCTGCCAGCTGATACAGCCGCAGCGCATACGAAGGATTTCATCCCGCCTCAGCCCCCCAAAAAGCCAGAGAACACTGATCGCAGAGACCATTTCCAGCGGATAATAGTAGGGCGAGGTTGCACTGACCGACAGATCTGATTCATGAAGATTAAGGCCGGCGTGAAGCAATTTACACCAGATGTCGTCGGCCACGGGGCGAGGCGCAGGGCCGATTAAAGATGTCAGGCTGCGCGGAGCGCGGAACACCCTCTCCGGGCTAAATTTAACGGGGATCCAGCCCCATTCCTGCAGGTCATGGAAGAATGTCTGTACGTGCCTGATCAGTCCTTTCCGGGCGGCGGGCATCATCAGCATCCCCTGGCGTTCCTTATACATCCCACCAGGATTTGACCAGTCACCAATCTTCATGCCGCATGCTGCTGTCACCCAGCCAATGGCGGTGTCACGCGTCCAGTCTGCAGGTGAAAGTAAAGCCGGATGGCGTGCCGCCAGCCAGCGGCCGCATTTCAGTAAAACATACCAGCAGCTCAGAACGGTAGAAGGACGCAGTACTGAGGTGGCTTTCCACCGTTCGCACCATGACAGCCATTCAGCGGGAACGTCAGCGACCGCTACGTACTCAAGAGGCGGGCGGCGGCGTGGCCTGATGCGGTGGTCAAAGCCCTGCGCAATGATGCCCGAGGCAGCCAGTATGCGCGACAGCGTGGCAGAGGCTGACCGGATATAAGCCGGTCCCGTTGCAGAAATGCGCTGTAAAGTCTCCACCGTAAGTTTGTCCGGGCGGGGTTCATGCTGGATTAGCATGGCCATACACAGGGCATTTCTGATACGACTGTCGCTGCACTCCCGCTCAGCATACCCCAGCTGACAGGCCATATCATCAAACAGGGTAACGGCAGCCTCCGTGGTCTGTCGGCCAAACACCTTCAGGCAGAGGCGATACTGGAAAAACGCGCCGCAGTGCTCCAGCCGGTCAAAACCGCATAACAGCCAGGCGATCGCCATCACATACTGCCGGCAGTTGCCGCTCGCACCAAAACGCCGGCGAAATTCACCTTCAGTACTGCCGATGACCGCAGACCATTCTTCCGCAGACCAGGCCCAGTACGTTTTCCGGGTACGCTGCATCTCAAGGACTATATCATGAATGGCTGAATTATAAGGCGCGCTGGCCGTATGCATCCTGGTCAGTATGTGACGTAACGGCAGTGTAAGGCGGGAAAGCGGCTCCAGCGCACAAGGTGGCCAGTTTTTTCCACCTTGCCGAAAGTGATCGATTAGCATATCCAGAGCTTCAGGTTCGCCTGACAAAAAATCAGATCGCGCATCCCACCGCGGGTCAGGAAAGACAAACGACTCTGCCGGGCAGGGAGCCCGCTTATCGGAGCGCATCACTGTGTAGATTCACGTAGTGCGGCGAGCGTATTGGTACGCAGGGATGCTACCGTGCGCCCGAAGCGTTGGCTCAGGTCACGGGCGCTGAGATGAATATACAGCAGCGTTGACTGGATGCGGCGATGGCCGGCGAACATGGCAATCTCATGGATGTCCCAGCCGGCACGGGCCAGTTCCGTCAGGCAGAGATGCCGGAAGGTGTGGGTGCTGATGGATGGCTGGCCTGCCTTAAGCGCAAGACTGCGTACGATCTTGGACCAGGTCCAGCCGCTGACGGGTTCCGCCCGGTTACGCGGTGATCTCGACAGAAAAAGCGGGCCTCGGGATGTGCTGAGCTGGCGACGTTCAGCCAGCCAGTCCATAAAGAGTTCTCCGGTAACTGACGAATAAGGCACCACGCGGCCACAGCGGTTTTTGGTGTTCTCAGCGCGTACAGTAAGCAGCCGCCGGGCCGGATCGATATCGTCTGTGGCAATTTTACAGAGCTCTTCTCTGCGCAGCGCACAATCGTAGGCCAGCGCCAGCATAAAACGGGTCCGGATATCAGCCCGTCCCGCCACCTCCAGAAAATGCACCCAGTCCTCATCATCGGGGATCCACGGCAGCCGCCGCTGCACCGGTACGATGCCCGGTCTTCCCTTCCCGTTGTTTTTCCACATGCCCCGTCTGACCGGATTTTTCTCCCGCAACCCCTCCTCACAGAGCCAGTCACAGTAAAGTCGTACCACCGTCAGCCGGTGACGGATAGTGGCAGCCGCGAGCTGGCGACTGAGGTGCAGACTACGCACATAGAGTGCGACCGTGTCACGCCCAGCGGCAACAGCAGTCTGAGCAACGGAGTGGCAGAAAGCGAGCCAGTCATTGATGCCACGGGCATAGGCATCAACAGTGTTTGGGGCACGCAGCAGGTCTTCCTGCAGGCATACCCACCGGAGTGCTGAAGGATCGGCTGCCAGAAAAGGCAGTGTATCCAGCCGTTTTTTCTGCACAGTGCCCCCTTACTAAAATCAGCATGTGTTGTATGAAATATAGTCAATTCCAAATAACATAGATGCAAAAGCACTGGGTATTAAAATGGGGGCGCCATGGTTTCAGATAAAATCGGAAACTTATCCTGAAAAGGTCTTTATTTTCAGTTCGAACTACGGGCTTTACCATGATCTCAGCCAGCGTGTCATGACCGCTTTGGAGGAGCTGACGCCCCGCGTTGAGCAGTACAGCATTGTACGAAATGTTTCTGGACCTGACTGGCATTGACGGTTGTGAAGACTTTGAGCATTTTGGCCGTCGACTGAGAACCCATGTTTTGAATACAACAGGTCTAACTGCAGGTGTGGGAATGGGACCCACCAAAACACTGGCAAAATCAGCGCAGTGGGCAAGCAAGGAGTGGAAGCAGTTTCGGGGCGTTCTTGCACTGACAGCTGGCAATACTAAGCGAACCGCTACCCTTCTGGAAAACCAGCCGGTGGAGGAAATTTGGGGGGTGGGTCGGCGCATTGGCAAACGTCTCAACCTGATGGGCATCAATAATGCCCTTCAGCTGGCACGTACCCACCCTGCCCTCATACGTAAGAACTTTAACGTGGTGCTGGAGCGAACCGTACGTGAGCTGAACGGCGAATCTTGCATCCCGATAGAGGAGCTACCTCCTGCTAAACAGCAGAATTGCTGCTCAAGGTCATTTGGTGAGCGCATTGCTTCAAAAGTGTTCATGCAGCAGGCGCTTTGTCAGTACACAACGAGGGCCGCCGAAAAGCTCAGGGGCGAGCGTCAGTTTTGCAGGCGTATCTGCGTGTTTGTTCGAACCTCCCCCCATGCAGTCAAGAATGTCTTTTACGGTAACAGCGCTGGCGAAAAGCTAAACCTTCCCACACAGGATACGCGGTACATCATCGAAGCGGCCATGCGATCGCTTGACCGTATATGGCTGGAAGGTCGCCGGTACATGAAGGCGGGCATCATGCTTGATGACTTTACACCGAATGGCGTCAGCCAGTTTAATCTCCTTGATGATACTCAGCCACGGAAGAACAGTACGCAACTGATGAAAGTGCTCGACGGGACCAACCAGTCAAGGCTGGGGAACTTGTGGTTCGCTGGACAGGGAATTAATACGGAATGGAAAATGAAACGGGAGATGCTCAGCCCGTCATGGACGACACGCTGGTCTGATATTCCTGTTGGACGCGTACTTTAATCAGACGAAAGGGTCTCAGTCTGAAGTTGTTTTAGTATTCCACATAAATCATTCCATGAGCAACAGGGTTATGTACTGTATTGAGGAGATGGTTCCCCGCCTTGAAGTGTACTCGGTGGACGAGGGATTTTGCGATTGCAGGGGAATGGAACTGACCATGCCTTATGAAGATTTCGGACGGAGGACCCGGGAACATGTTCTGCAATGCACCGGCCTGATGGTGGGTTGTGGCCTGGCGCCAACGAAAACGCTGGTAAAATTGGCTCAGTGGGCAAGCAAAGAGTGACCTCAGTTTCGTGGTGCGCTGGCGCTGACGGCTGATAATCCCGGGCGCATTGAGAAAATATTGTCACGGCAGCCCGTCGAAGAACTGTGGGGAGTGGGTTCAAGGATCGGCAAAAGGCTTAATCTGTTAGGCATCAAAACGGCGCTCGAACTGGCTCGCACCTCCCCTGTGTTTATCCGTCAGAATTTCAGTGTCGTTCTGGAACGAACCGTGCGCGAGCTCAACGGTGAGTCCTGCATTGAAATGGAGGATGCCCCTCCCTCAAGCAGGAGATTGTGGCAGCCGGGGTTTCGGCGAGCGTATTACAACTTATGAGGCCATGCGTCAGGCAATATGTGCTTACGCCGAAAGTGTGGTTGAAAAACTACGAGAAGACCGTCAGTTCTGCCATCAGGTTTCCGTCTTTATTCGCACATCCCTTTTGATACAGGTCAGCCGGGTTATGGCAACACGGCATTTGTGAGATTACGCGTTGGTACGCAGGATACACGCAGTATCATTGAAGCGGCGGTGAAGTCCCTGGACACAATATGACGCCCAGGCTTCTGCTACGCCAAAGCAGGCATCATGCTTAATGAGCTAAGACCAAATGGCGTTGCACAATTGAACCTCTACGATAATGAAGTTCCCCGCCCAGGAAGTGAAGCGCTGATGATCCTGATGGACGAAATGAACAGTCAGGTCGCTACAGCATAGGTTTTGCTGGAAAAGGCATACCGCCGGAATGGAGGATGAAACGAGAGATGCTAAGTAAAGCGTGGATAACAAACTTGAAGGAGCTGCCCATTGCCAGAATATGCTGATAAGCAACCGTCTGCTTTGCCACGACATCTGCTTAATTAAGCTTTCGCATTTGATGAACGTTAGTATTCGATAGAGGGTGGCCTATCTGACTGCCTACAGGAACTCAAGCTAAGTGATCTGCACAATTTCCATTTTGGCGGCGGTCTAGGACGTGTCAGTCAACACTCCTGTGTCTTGGCTAAGAGAACTAATCCCAATAGGTAAATGTGCTCTCTACGTTCACATCATTCTCTTCAATTTTGTTCTTGCCTCCAGCAATACCTGGAATAATTACGGTGACGTGGTCAAGCGCCTTGGTGCACTGTTCACATTTATCCCACTCACTGCAGTGTGTTTTCGTTTTCTCAATAGTGGAGAATGTCTTAATACTGACTTCTGCTGCAAGTCTGCCTGATTTGTCATAACTGTATTCTGTTGTTCTCGAAGTAGATTGCATGCCAGTTAACTGGCCAGCATTGTTGTATCCGAATTGGGTAAATGATTGGTCGGACTTTGAAGAGCTTCTTCTTTTAAACTGATTAAGTGACCATCAGAGCTATGATGATAATGGGTCATTGCTATCCTTGTTAGCGGTAAAGAGTCATACACTTTTTCAGTAATATCACCGGACTTCTCAATGATTCCCTTTGGGTTAACCAGGTAAATCCCCTTGATATGAGAATCGACAAAAAGGGTGTTTTTTGCGTCAAAGTTTCCGTCAGAGAATTATGGAAGGCTATATTTGTATCCCACCCATAGACCAGCCGGCTAACGTGCAAGGTAAAGAACGTTGCCAGAATGTCTCTTAGTGATTTTTCATTTCTCTCAAGAGCAATATCGGCCTGTAGCAAACCGCCGCAATGGTCAAATGAGAAAGTACCGGTTCCCCGCATAAATACATCATCACTTTCGAACTGCATATTCATGTTTTTCAGAACCGCATTGGATGGTATCTGGTCTATAAGGATTAATGAGTTAATCTGATTGGCAGCTTTTTGTTCGGAAGAATAGGTTGCCGCAACAGCCAAGGAAGAGCAGGGCAGTGCAAGACATACGAGCACAGCTTTGGTCACGAAATCAATTTTCGTCCTGGAGTGCAATGAATGCTGCAGAATCTTAGGGCAAGATGATAAGCAGAAGCTTTAGGGATGATGTTCACATCAAGCATTTTTATAGGAGAACATTCATTTGTTATTTTATTTGGAACAATTTCGCATTGATTATGGCTCAAACTAGTCAAAAAAATACGGGAATTTCAGGTTGAAATTAAAATAATTTACTCATAATAATCATATAGTTAAGCATGAAACTTCCGCGGGAAAAAATTGAAATTTTGGCTTACAAAACGAGCCTAACTGGAAATAGGGAGGGGAGGGCATACAGACACTGAACAGTATCGCATTCTGATTTTCTTCTATTTTATCAGCAATTTGCGAACTTGGTGATCTAACCATTGTCAGCCGTACAAACATTTAATGAATTTACATTAAATGTTGCACATACAATTATATTGCGTACAATCACATCATTGATTGCCATCGGAGCGGACGAATGAAGAGTAATTACGGCGGATTAGACGAGACGGCACGCAGAGCAAATGCAATGCTGAGGAGCATGAGTGACGACATTACTGTGAGACGTAATGAGTTTGGTCTTGATCAGTACTATCAGACTTTCACTCGTAATTCGGTTGCCAATCTTCCTAAGCTAAGTCGTCGTGCCGTTGAGCAGGCAATAGATGAAATGGAAGAGAAGGGCCATGTTTTCGGGAAAAAGGATGCGGGTAATGCAAAGCATTATGCGCTGACCATTCAGGACGTGGTGGACATCTATGCCCATCGTAAGGTTCCCAAGTATCGCGATCTGCACGCTGGGGAAGGTCCCTTTGTTGTGTTTGTCGTAAATCTGAAAGGCGGCGTCTCTAAAACAGTCAGTACCGTTACCCTTGCTCATGGCCTGCGTGTCCATCAGGATCTGCTGCAACATGACTTACGTATTTTGGTGATTGACCTCGACCCACAGGCTTCCAGCACGATGTTTCTGAATCATGCCAACAGCATCGGTTCCATTATGGAAACGGCTGCGCAGGCAATGCTGAACGACCTGGACGCGGAACAACTCAAAGATGACATCATTAAGCCCACCATAATCCCTGGCGTGGATGTGATCCCAGCCTCCATCGATGATGGTTTTATTGCAAGTCAGTGGAATGACCTGGTCAGACAGCATCTTCCTGACATGCTGCCTTCGGATGTTCTTCGCCAGACCATCATTAACCGTGTTGGTAAAGACTACGACTTCATTTTCATCGATACGGGTCCGCACCTTGATGCATTTATGCTTAATGCACTGGCTGCAAGCGATCTGCTGCTGACGCCAACGCCGCCGGCTCAGGTTGATTTTCACTCAACGCTCAAATATCTCACTCGTTTACCGGAAATGATCGAGCAGTTAGAAGAAGAGGGCATCACACCGCAGATTAAGGGCAACATTGGTTTTATGTCCAAGATGACTTCAAAGCGCGATCATGAAATGACACATGGCCTGGCACGGGATGTCTTCACCTCTCATATTCTCGACGCCACCTTGCCACGTCTGGATGGGTTTGAACGCTGTGGAGAGAGCTTCGATACCATCGTCAGCGCCGACCCCAGCTCATATCCGGGGAGTTCTGAGGCCCTGAAAAATGCAAAACGTGAAGCAGAGCGGTTTACGCAGGCGGTGTTTAAACGAATTGAGTTTGTAAGGGGAATCAAATGAAAAAGGAAATGGTCAAACTGGGCCGCCAATTGGGAAACTCAAGCTTCTCAAAAATGATGAGCGAATCAGAGAACGAACGCGTCTTTACCCTCAAATCTGGTACAGAGGCGCGCTTTACGCTCACAAAAATATTGCATGATGATATTGAAGCACAGACCTTTGTGGATGGGTCCGTAAATGGCCGTGACCAGAGTTTGCTGACGCAGGAGTCGGTCAGCGATATTGCACGCACGATTAAGCTCCAGCAGTTCTTCCCGGCGATTGGTCGTGAGGTGGACGGGCGGATTGAGATACTGGATGGCTCGCGCCGCCGTGCAGCCTGTATCTTCAATGACACGCCATTTGAAGTGCTGGTGACCCGTGATGCCTTGTCACTTGCTGATGCACGTCAGCTAGCAGTCGATATCCAGACAGCCAGAGAACATACCCTGCGCGAGTTGGGTAAACGGCTTAAACTGATGTACCCAAGTGACATGAAGCAAGCTGAAATCGCGTCAGCTGAAGGACTGTCTGCTGCTAAAGTTACGCGTGCATTTCAGGCGGCTGCTGTACCAGATGTAATGATCGCCGTTTTTCCCTCAGTGAATGAGCTGTCAATCAGTGACTACCAGGCCCTGCTTGATGCCGCTGAAAAGGCCAGCGCGAAACACATTAGCTATGAAGATCTGGCCGCCGGGGTGCGTGGCCGTATGGCCAGTGATTCCTTTATCGCACTCGACGAACCCGCTATTAAAGCAAAAATTCTTGGCTATTTCCGTGTGGAAAGCGCCGATGCAAAACTGAGTCGTGGTTCTAAAAAAATCATTACTGAGAAGATGGCTGAGTTTGCAGATAAAAAGCAGTTTGCTCGCAAGAAAACAGATGCAGATAAACGCCTTGTAACCTATGAGTTTTCCCGTTTGCCGGCTGCATATCAGGCGGAGCTGGATGAAGCTGTAAAAGCCGTTCTTGAACGTATGCAGGCTGACTCGAAAGCCAATTAAAGTCCATCCATCCCCCTGTGTATGAGGCATCTCCCTCGTATACAGGGGCACACCTGTGAATATAGGAGAAATTTACCCAGCCTGATTCATAGTTAACTTACTATTTTAATTGAAAAAGTTGTTAAAATTTCAAACTGAAATTCCCATTTTTATGAAGTAAATCCTCCTGTTAGTAATCACCTATTGAAGTATTGTTCCCAACGAATTACTGTTTCAACTGAATGGTATATGCTTGTTCTTCTAATAGATTCTCTTATCAGGTGTCTTAAACGACACATCAGGTTTTCTATTTTCGTCATACTTAACACATAGCATTGAGAAGCTTTCCTCAGGCTAATATATAGGTTTAAAAGTATAGAGAGCCATAATGAGTAGCGACTGCCCTTCACCATCCTATAGCTTGCAGGAACTTATTAGTCTCAACGTGTTTCGCAAAGAATACGGGACATTTGGTTTTGACACGTTTGCTACAGACGTCACTGCGTGGGCAGAAAACCAAGTCATGGCGGGGTCACAATCTGAAACCTTATTGATTCTGGCTTCGCTAAATCTTGAACATTTTCCTGATCGTGATGAAGTGGAATTATATTTAGCTCGGTATCAACAGGAAAATGGTATGGCGAACCCAGACAAAATTATAAGTACATTGATATGGCTCAGAATAAGACTTCTACAAATTTCAGACGCAGTCAATGTGATTGAAGTCGAATACCGGTTGGCTTTCTTCACTCAATGGTGTCTGGATTTCAGTCCAAGGGCTTTTGGAAAAATTACGGGCGCATTATCCAGCCTGTACTGGGAATTGTATGACGAAGCCCTACCTGTGTTTCAATCAAGAGCATCTGAAATGAGCGAAGAAGAACTATTTTGTTATGTCAGGGAGCGCATTAATCCATGGCTTCGTATACTCAGAAACGACGACTGGATTTGGGTTTTAGTGAGATAAACGCCCGGTATTGACCACTGTTAAATTATCTCTTGCGATCAATTCCCCTGAAATTAGTAGAGACCAAACTACGACGCCTTTTCAGTGTGACACATTAATGGAGCGTAGTGATCTTCAAGTTGTACAAAGAACATTGGTACCATTTCAACAGCTAATGGGCTTTAACCTAATCTCATCAAATCAGAGTGGCTTCAAACCCCCTATTACCACAAGGGAGTGCCCAAATTTCTTTTTAATCATGTCTGTAAGAAATATTGGATTTGAGGAAATCTAAGGTCTCGCTCTAAAATATAATCTTTTCAATTAGTTAGTAGTTTAGTGTTACTTAGATGGTTAAGGGATAATATGTCTCATTAGCCAGGACGTCGCTACGTGAAAATTAAGATATAAGCAGCACTATTCCCCTTCAGAATTCACCAAAACGCGCCACTTTCATTGCTTTCAGTTGTAATAGCCCCCGTTTAAACCGGACACTTCACCAGTAAGACATAGGCATAGAGCTATGTTTAAGGAGTGTCCTGTGCAAAGAATCGAAGTGATCACTGGCGAGCAAAAACGCCGTCGTTATACTCCTGAAGAGAAAGCCCGTTTTGTTGCGCTCGCCATGCAGCCTGGCTACACCGTCTCACTCGTTGCCCGGCAATATGGCATCACACCCAGTCTTCTTTTTAAGTGGAAACGGCTCATGAACGAGGGTGGAAAGTCTGCGATCTCCGCTGGCGACGAGGTGGTCAGCGTCTCCGAGGTCAAAGCGCTGGAGAAAAAAGTCAAACAGCCTGAACAAATGCTGGGCCGCAAAACGATGGAAGCCGAAATCCTTCGGGATGCGCTTGAGATAGCCCAGGCAAAAAAGTTGATATCGCGCATGCCATTGCTGCCACCGGACGATACCCCCTAATCCGAATAGCAGAAGTGCTCTGCGTATCGCGTTCGAATCTTTATGAACGGCGGCTAAAGAAGCGCCAGCAGCGGCCAACCCGCTATAGCAAAGATGATGACGCCCGACTGTTACCGCTTATCCGCCAGATATGCAGCGAGCGGGCGACAAACGGCTATCGTCGCGTGACGGCACACCTCAATCGTGCGCTGAAGGAACAAAACTGGCGGGTTAACCCCAAACGCATTTACCGGATCATGCAGGCGAATAACCTGTTGCTGGCAAAATCTGGTCATAGAAAGCCAGAGCGCAGTCATACCGGCAACGTCGTGACACTCAAGCCAGATACGCGCTGGTGTTCAGATGGCTTTGAAATCCGCTGCTGGAATCGGGAAGTCGTGCGGGTAGTGTTCAGCCTTGACTGCTGTGATCGCGAAGCCATCTGCTGGTCGGCGACAACAGGTGGAATAAACAGCATTATGGTGCAGGATCTGCTGACAGAGAGTGTGGAAAAGCGCTTTGGCAATACGCTTTACCTGCCACATGCCGTTGAGTGGCTGACCGATAATGGCAGTTGCTACATAGCGGACTCAACAAGAACGTTCGCCGCCTCACTCGGGTTCATCGTGTGTACGACGCCAGTGCGCAGTCCGGAGAGCAATGGGATGGCTGAATCGTTCGTTAAAACGTTCAAGCGTGACTACGTGCATGTGAATGATCTGCCGGATGCGATGACAGTGATGGGAAAACTGACGGAATGGATGGAAGACTATAATAACTGGCATCCCCATAAAGGGCTGAAAATGCAGTCACCAAGGGAATACAGAAGTTCGCTGCTAGCTATAAATTAACCGTGTCCGTTTTAGCGGGGGCAACTCCATCAGTATCGTGAATGGCCATATCAAACAGAGTCAGATTTTTGAGTTAAAGTTTAAGTAGGTTGTTCATCTAAGGAGATGATCATAGTCAAACAGGCACATACCCGGGGTTTGATATCGAGCTTAACAGGATGGTATTGGCCACGTCGGTGAGCGCGGTGACGCTGTGATAAGGACTGCTCCGGGCTGAGGGGATATCTGAACAACAGAAACGTAAACGAATTCGCAAGCGTAATAGGCATTTGATTAGAATATAAATAATCGGGTGTCCAACTAGCGCTGAGAATAGTTCCAGCCAGTAGTGACAAAATCCTAATGAACTTTTGTTGAGGGCTGAAGATCCATCTTAAACAGGACAACACGTCAACAACGGTGCACATTTATCAACCGTGAGTTAAGACAGTAAAGTCCAGGAGGCTCTGCCAGGTTGATAATGATTGCCTACTCAATCTTGCTACACGCTTAGCTTCAATGATTGATGTAAGGGCAAGTTATCTTTCACTTATGCAGACATAAGCCAAACGGCAGGGGGGGTTTATTTAAATCGAACCAAATAGACCAATCGCTAGACTGGTCGGGGCCGTTTGTCAGCATGATAATATTGATTTAAGTGTATTAGTCGCGACTTGATCTGACATATGGCCTTGAAAGGTTGAGAGTT
>NZ_JACVTS010000025.1:0-90526 GCF_016624545.1 Erwinia sp. S38
GTCCCCAGCCCCTGGATCGCCGCCCCCAGCACCAGCCCGTTCAGGCTGTGCGCCAGCAAAGCCGTCAGCGAACCGAGGATAAATATCCCCATACCGAGCAAAACGACCGGCCGGCGGCCAATACTGTCCGAAAGCGGGCCATAAAACAGCTGAGAGGCACCATAGGTCATCAGATAGGCCGCCATTACCCGCTGAACGGCACCATCGCCAACGTTAAATGCCGCCGCAATGGTGGACATCGCCGGAACATAAATAGTCTGCGCCATTTGTCCGACCGCCAGCAGCGCAATCAGCATCACTAACAGATGTCCATTTTCAATCTTTTTCATCGCGCCACATCAGTATAAATAACGGTAAAATTTTTCGTATCCAGAGGATCAGGCAAATGGATACGCTCAGCGCCGGAGAAAATATCAGGAATGGATGACAAAGCGAGGACTGAACCCAAAATAAGCCACCTGCGGCTGTCACTAAAAACGGGCGCGACTGTAAAACAATTTTTACGCTAAGGTAAATTCGTGCGCATACTTTGTTTATACGAGCTTTACCGCCGCCGGAAACTGGAAAAACCACTCACAGCTGACGAAGATAGCCGCAGAGAAGCCAATCCTGCCGCAACTGAGTTAAGGAGTTTGTTATGGCCGCCTGGGTCAACGCCCGAGTAGAAAAAGTGACGAACTGGACGGAAAGCCTGTTCAGTATCATTGTGACCGCCCCCATCGACCCCTTTACCGCTGGCCAGTACGCCAAGCTGTCGCTGGAAGTTAACGGTGAACGCGTGGTTCGCGCCTATTCCTTTGTGAATGCACCGAGTAATAAAAATCTTGAGTTCTATCTGGTGCTGGTTCCTGAGGGTAAGCTCAGCCCGCTACTGTATGCGCTGAAGCCGGGTGATGAAGTAATGATTACCCAGGACGCTCAGGGCTTTTTTGTTATCGAAGAAATTCCGCAATGCGATACGCTGTGGATGCTGGCAACCGGGACCGCCATTGGCCCTTATCTGTCGATTTTAGAAGAAGGGAAAGGACTGGATCGCTTTAAGAATATCGTACTGCTTCATGCCGCGCGCTACGCCCGGGATTTGAGCTATCTGCCGCAGATGCAGCAACTACAGCAGCGCTATAACGGCCAGCTGCAGATTCAAACGGTAGTGAGTCGTGAAGAAGCCGAAGGCTCGCTGACCGGCAGGGTGCCGGCACTGATTGCCAGCGGCCAGCTGGAGGCCGCAACTGGCCTGAAAATCGATGCTGAGTCGAGCCACGTCATGCTGTGCGGTAACCCGGAGATGGTAAAAGACACCCAGCAGCTGCTGAAAGATACTCGCGGAATGCGCAAGCACTTCAAGCGTAAACCGGGCCACATGACCAGCGAACACTACTGGTAATCAGGCTGTTCCACGGCGCAGGAACACCACATACTGCGCCGTCTTACCGTAACGGTTATCGCCATCCGTACCACGGAAGAAGCCAAGTTCAACCATCATGCTGACCAGAATCAACGTGGGGATAAAACGCCCCAGCAGCCACTGCGCATCCCCTGGCAGCATCGACCAGCTACCGGCCATCAGCATCCACGCGAGGATCAGCAGCAGCGCCCACTGGCCGCCCTTGTTGCGGTCGTGTAATCGTTTCACCAGTACTGCGCTGACCGGCCACAGCAGCGCCACCACGCAAAATGCCGCCAGTTGCATATCCATCAAACCGTTACCGGCAAGACTAAACAACAGCGTCAATAGCAGTATCCAGACCACCTGCCAGATCCAGAAATCCCGCCGCCTGAGACGGCCACGAAATGAGAAACACCATTGTTGTAGAGTCATTATTTTTCCCAGTGTCAGGGTGCCCTTTGACTTTTCCAGTCATTGTCCGTTTTAATCTTGAGCAGAGTTTACTGGTTAGGGCCATGAAAATGAATCAAGCGATCTGGGCAGCGATTATCCTGCTGACCACACTGAACATCGCTACAGCAAAAGCCGATCCCGATCCTCAGGACCGGGCAGAACATATGCCTGCGGCACCCTATCTGCAAATGGGGGCCCCAACCTTTGATATGACCATTGGCCAGTTTCGTGAAAAATATAATGCTGCCAACGCAACGTTACCGTTAGGTGAATATCGCGCAATTGACACACCCGATGATAAAAGCAATCTGACCCGTGCCGCTAGTAAGATCAACGAAAATCTTTACGCTTCCACGGCGCTTGAGCACGGCAGCGGGAAGATCAAAACGCTGCAGATCACCTGGCTCCCCATCCCCGGGCCAGAACAGAAAGCCGCGCGGGAAAAGGCACTGGCCTATATGACGGCCTTTGTGCGGTTCTTTGAACCGATGCTCAGCGATGAACAAAGCCAGAAACGGGTGAACGATCTGCTGGCGAAAGGCAAGAATTCGCGATATTACCAGCAGTCGGAGGGGGCGTTGCGCTACATTGTGGCGGATAACGGCGAAAAGGGGCTTACTTTCGCGATCGAACCGCTAAAACTGGCTCTCGCTACCCCCTGAATCGATTCATGCAAACGATGACGAAAAGCAAAGCCTTTCGCATATTTGATCTCTATACTGTCGGCAGACAACGCTGCCTGCCGGCAGCTTTAATACTCTCTAAGCGTGGAGGATACAATGCGACATCCATTAGTGATGGGTAACTGGAAACTGAACGGTAGCAAGCACATGGTCAATGAGCTGATCGCCGGTCTGCGTAACGAACTGAGCGGTGTTGACGGTTGTGGCGTGGCAATTGCCCCACCGGCGATCTATCTGGATCAGGCAAAACATGCCATTTCTGGTAGCCATATCGTACTGGGTGCGCAGAACGTTGACGTGAATCTGTCAGGCGCGTTTACCGGCGAAACCTCTGCCGACATGCTGAAAGATATCGGTGCGCACTACATCATTATCGGTCACTCTGAGCGTCGTACCTATCACGCAGAGAGCGACGAATTCATTGCTAAAAAGTTCGCTATCGTGAAAGCGGCAGGTCTGGTGCCGGTTCTGTGCATCGGTGAAACCGACGCTGAAAACGAAGCGGGCAAAACTGAAGAAGTTTGCGCTCGTCAGATCGATGCCGTGCTGAAAACTCAGGGCGCTGAAGCCTTCAACGGCGCGGTTATCGCCTATGAGCCAGTATGGGCCATCGGTACCGGCAAATCAGCAACCCCTGAGCAGGCACAGGCGGTACACAAGTTCATCCGTGACCACATCGCGAAGCAGGATGCGACCGTGGCTGCACAGGTTATTATCCAGTACGGCGGTTCCGTTAACGATAAAAACGCAGCAGAGCTGTTCGGCCAGCCGGACATCGACGGCGCGCTGGTTGGCGGTGCATCGCTGAAAGCTGACGCGTTCGCGGTTATCGTGAAAGCCGCTGCCGCAGCGAAAAAAGCCTGATCCTCATCCCTGCCCTTCGGGGCAGGGATAGTTTTAGCCAAACTCCTCCACCAGCGCCTTCAGCCTGGCCGCACTCGCGGCAAAACCGCCTTCCGGCAAATTAGTCACCCCCAACACCAGCCCGCAGTAAGCCGTTTTATCCTGATACCACACCGACAGCGGTGACGGGGCCATACCGTACGCCAGCGCCGCCTTTGCAATCTGTACATCGCGCGTGCCCTGCGGCAGGGGAATAATCACCGCCAGTGCCGCACGCGACAGCTGTGTAAAATGCGGCTCAAGCGCCTGTAGCAGCTCGCTGAGTCGGGCGGCATACAGCCGTTTCATCCGCCGCAGATGGCGCATGTAGTGCCCATCGTGCAGAAATTCCGCCACCGCGTTATGCAGAACGGATGACGATGCCGGCGCCAGCAGCGCCACCGTTTCCGCAAAATGCCCGGCCAGCGCGTCCGGCACCACCAGATATCCCATACGCAGCGCCGGGCTGAGCGTTTTACTGAACGTGCCAATATGCAGCACGCGCTCTGCATCCAGCGCCGCCAGGGCAGGAGCCGCCCGCCCCTGCAATTGCAGTTCGCCAAGATAATCATCTTCGATAACCCAGCTATCCTGCCGCCGCGCCCAGGCCAGCAGCTCGCCGCGGCGCGCAAGCGATAATGTCACGCCGAGCGGTGACTGCTGCCCCGGCGTTACCAATGCCACGCGTGCATCGTCCGCCAGCCGTATACCGTCCGCAACGGAAATACCCTGCTCATCTACCGGCACCGGTATCGCCTCGATTCCGGCCAGGTTCAGTGCACGGCGAGCCAGCAGATAACCCGGATCTTCACTCCAGGCACGCGAACCATGCAGCCCCAACGCCAGGCAGATAATGCCCAGCGCACCGGTATAGCCATTGGTGATAATGACCTGCGAGGCCTGGCAGCGGATACCGCGCGCCAGTGACAGATAACTCACCAGCTCCTGACGCAGCGCCAGGCTGCCGCGCGGATCGGCATACCCCGTTGCGCCTCCGGCAATCTCCCGAACGTGGCGGGCCAGAATCCGCGACCAGACTTTGGCCGGAAAAGCATCGCTGGCAGGAGCGCCCATCTGGAAAGTCATTGGCACCATGTCAAAGGCATGGACCACATCCGCCAGCGGAGCCAGCACCGGTGCTTTCGGCGGTATCGCACGGGCGGCGGGCAGCACGGCACTGACCCAGGTGCCCGCTGCGCCACGAGCCACCAGCAGCTGGCTGTCTACCAGCATATCGTAGGCCGCACGCACCGTACCGCGTGCAACACCCAGAGCAACCGCCAGATCACGGCAGGAAGGCACGCGCGACCCCGCCGGGAGGCGACCTTCCGCAATCGCCTGCGCCATCCCGGTACGAATCTGCTCCGTCAGCGAACGATCGGCGTAGCGCTGCAGGCCGATTTGTTCCGCCGTTTGCACGGCAGATGGACCACTGTTTTTGTCAATTCCTGGCACTTTTATTGCCCCATCAAACCGATGAAAATAGTCATCAGCAGCGAATGCTGTCGATCATTCACGCCAATCCCCCTGTATCTGGAGACACAAATATGAGCGAACGTATTGATTTTAACGCCACTTCCCCAACCGGAATGAAGGCGCTGGGCGGCGTCTATGGTTATGTCGCGCAGTGCGGCGTGCCGATGAGCATTATCGAACTGATTTTCCTGCGCGTCTCACAAATTAACGGCTGCGCATACTGCATCGACATGCACACTAAAGCGTTACACAAAGAGGGGATGCCGTGGGACAAAATTGTGCTCACCCAGGTGTGGCGTGAAGCAGGCAACTGGTTTTCCAGCAATGAGCAGGCGGCGCTGGCCTGGGCCGAATCCCTGACGCTGATTGCGCAGACCAACGCACCGGACGAGGTGTATGCCCTGGTCCAAAAAGAATTTAGCGAAAAAGCGATTACCGATATGACAATTGCTATCGGTTTAATGAATGCTTATAACCGTCTGGCCATAAGCCACCGCAAGCTACCGGACAGCGCTCCTCGTAATTAATCCATCCTTCTCAGCCATTTACCCCTCATCTCCTGCTGGTATTGCGGGCCGCTCAACGGCCCGTATAAATGTTACTAATTTCCGCTCATGAATCATTCTCATTTTTAATCTTTAAACACTTTTTTAATTAGCCCGTAACAATGGTATATTTCTGATACTTCCTAAAAGTGATTAAACTTGCAGCAAAAAATGCGGGTGGAATCTTTTAGCATTCCTGAATTAGCGCAATAACTTCACTGGTTCAGAGATATATCGGGTCTGTTTTACCTGCTTAACATGTTGAATTAATTCAGCATACGGAGATGTATCCTCATGCGTAAAATGGCAGTACTTCTGGCGGGTCTGGGTTTGACCAGTAAAGCCGCTGTAGAAGACGAGAAGCACGTTGATGTCTTACTGATCGGTGGTGGAGTGATGAGCGCCACCCTTGGTACCTACCTGCAAGAGCTGGAGCCGAACTGGCGCATCAGCATGGTAGAGCGTCTCGATGCAGTCGCCGAAGAGAGTTCCAACGGCTGGAATAATGCCGGTACGGGACACTCAGCGCTGATGGAACTGAATTACACTCCGGAAAATGCCGATGGATCGATCGACATTAAGAAAGCGGTAGAAATTAACGAAGCGTTCCAGATTTCCCGCCGTTTCTGGGCACACCAGGTTGAACGTGGCGTATTGCGCGATCCGCGCAGCTTCATTACCAGCGTGCCGCATATCAGCTTTGTCTGGGGCGACGATAACGTCAGCTTCCTGAAACGTCGCTACGCGGCGCTGCAAAACTGCAGCCTGTTCCGCGGTATGGAATATTCAGAAGATGCGGAACAGATCAAACAGTGGGTGCCGCTGGTGATGGAAGGCCGCGAGCAGGGGCAGAAAGTTGCCGCTACCCGTATTCCTATCGGCACCGACGTTAACTTCGGTGAAGTCACCCGCCAGCTGGTCACCTCACTGAAGAAGAACCCGAACTTCAGCCTGAAAAATCGCCACGAAGTGCGCAAGGTCCATCGCAACAGCGACGGCAGCTGGAACGTGACCGTGGCCGATCTGAACAACGACGGCAAGCAGGACACCATTCGCGCCAAATATGTCTTTATCGGTGCCGGTGGTGCGGCGCTGACGCTGTTACAGGAATCCGCAATTCCTGAAATGAAAAACTATGCAGGCTTCCCGGTGGGTGGCGAGTTCCTCGTTAGCGAAAACCCGGAAGTGGTGAAGCGCCATCTGGCGAAGGTGTACGGCAAAGCGTCCGTTGGTGCACCGCCGATGTCCGTTCCGCACCTGGATGCCCGCACGCTGGACGGCAAGCCGGTGCTGCTGTTCGGTCCATTTGCTACCTTCTCCACCAAGTTCCTCAAGCAGGGTTCCCTGTGGGATATGTTTGGCTCTATTACGCCATCGAACCTGATGCCGATGATGCGCGTGGGGATGGATAACTTCGATCTGGTGAAATATCTGGTCGGTCAGGTGCTGCTCAGCGCTGACGATCGTCATAAGGCACTGTGCGAATACTTCCCGGACGCGCGTAAAGAGGACTGGCGGCTGGTGAAAGCCGGTCAGCGCGTGCAGATCATTGAGAAAGATGCCAAAAAAGGCGGCGTACTGAAGCTGGGCACCGAAGTGGTCACCTCGCAGGATGGCACCATTTCCGCGCTGCTGGGCGCATCGCCGGGTGCCTCAACGGCGGCACCGATCATGCTGGATCTGATGAGCAAAGTGTTCAAAGAGCAGATGGCATCGTCAGACTGGCAGAGCAAACTGAAGGCAATTATCCCATTCTATGGCCAGAAGCTGAACGGCAACGTGGCCGCGACGGAGAAGGAGCTGGCGGACACCAGCCGCATCCTGCAGCTGGACTACGCGCCAATGACCTCTGCCAATGATGAAAACAGCGAGCAGGCGGCGGAAGTCGTCGGTAAGTAATCGCAGGATGGGGAAACCCATGCGCCGGCGGGCGATTTGAAAAAGAAAAAAGGCGGATATCCGCCTTTTTTCTTGCGCTAAATTCGAGGAACTAAGCCAGCTGGATAGCTTCCACCAGCATCCACAGCGTCGTTGCCAGCAGCGACAGCGCCATGATGGTGTTAAACAGCTGTAGCTTCCACGGCACCTGCAGATGCTTACCCAGCCGATCGCCCATCATCGCCCAGACCAGGATGCACGGCAGGTTCAGCACCATAAAACCGACCATCACTGCCAGAATGCTGCTGTTGACGGTATACATCAGCGCCACGTTGGTTGCCATCAGCCAGGCTTTTGGATTCACCGCCTGAAACAGCGCGCCGCCAATCATCGTCATCGGACGCGCTTTTTCACGCATCTCCGGCGCACCGGAACGGAAGATTTTCCACGACAGCCAAAGCAGATAGCCGCAGCCCAGTAGCGTCAGCGGCAGGCGGATTGCTCCCATCCACGTCAGCAGGACTTCCAGCAGCGCACCGGCCAGTGCGGTCTGTATGCCACAGCCCAGCATAATCCCGGTGACCATCGGCAGAGTACGGCGCATACCAAAATTGACCCCGGAGGTCGCCAGCATCAGGTTGTTAGGGCCTGGGGTAATCGACATAACGGTGACATAGCTGACAAAAGAGAGATCGAGCATAAGAGAGTTCCTACATTCCGGGTGAATACAACCAGTGTATTCACTCTGTCATGATGGTAACAGATGCAGAAAAACAGTATTGTTATGGGTACAAAGTGATTTAAGTTATCACTGTACCCATCCGTTGAGGAGCGATCTGTGTCCATTACCGAACCGCAGGCGACGCTGTACCATAATCTGGCCGAAACGCTGGCCGCCGCTATCCAGCAGGGGACGTTTATGCCCGGTAGCCGACTGCCCGCCATCCGCCGCTGCGCGGCCAGCCATCAGGTCAGCGTTAATACCGTGCTGACCGCCTACGGCATTCTGGAAGATCGCGGCCTGATTGAAGCACGGCCGCAGTCCGGTTACTACGTGCGCGATGCGCTCCCTTCGCTGACCTACCAGTCTCCGCCGCGCAGCAGCGTACGCTCGCCGGGGAGTAAAAAACTCGACCTGATCGATGCCGTTTTTGCCGCGCAGAACCATGCAGACTACACCAATATCTCACTGGCCTGCCCGCAGAACAGCGACTTTTTCCCCACGGCAAAAATCAGCCGCATCATGGCCTCACTGCTGCGTCGTGAACCCGACCTGATTGGCCGCTACGCCCTGCCGCCGGGCAGCCTGCGCCTGCGTCGGGAAATCGCCCGCCGCTCAATGGATTTGGGTATTCGCATCAGCACGGACGACGTAACGCTCACCCACGGCTGTATGGAAGCACTCCAGCTGGCGCTGCGCGCGGTTACCCAGCCCGGCGACTGCGTTGGGCTGGAAACGCCGACCTACTTTTACCTCTTTCCGCTGCTCGCCAGCTTAGGGCTTAAGGTGCTTGAGATCCCCACCGATCCGCAGCACGGGCTGTCGCTGGATGCGCTGGAACTGATGCTGCGGGAGCGGCGTATTCAGGCGATTATCGCCATGCCGAACGCGCAGAATCCACTGGGCAGCAGCATGACGCTGGAGGGGAAAAAGCGACTGGCGCGACTGGTGAATCAGTACGAAGTGCCGCTGCTGGAAGATGGACTGTATGCCGAACTGCAGTTCTGCTGGCCGCTGACGCCCGCAGTTAAAGCCTTTGATGAAAATGGCTGGGTGCTGTACTGCAGCAGCTTTACCAAAACGGTGGCACCCGACTTCCATCTCGGCTGGATTGCCGCCGGCCGTTTCAGCCAGGAGCTGGCCCGGCTGAAATCCGTTTCCTCGCTGGCAGAATCGCGCCTGCTGTCGGAAACGCTGGGGATTTTTCTGGAATCCGGCGGCTACGATCACCATCTGCGCTCGCTGCGCCGCCGCTATGCCGCTCAGCTGGAGGAGGCGCGCGGTATCATCGCCCGCCATTTCCCGCACGGAACGCGCGCCACCCGCCCCAGCGGAGGGTTTGTCTTTTGGGTTGAGCTGCCTGGCAATATCGACAGCGTTGAGCTGTTCCACAGGCTGCTGCAGGAGAAAATCTGCCTGACGCCCGGCGCGCTTTACACGCTGAGCGAGCGCTGTAATAACGCTCTGCGGCTCTCCTGCTGCTACCCGTTTAATGAGCGCTACATCTGGGCGTTGCAGCGCACCGGTGCCGTGGCCTGCGAAATGAGCGGGATTGCGGCTGGCGTGGCGTAAAAACTATGGCGTACCGTTTCGACCCCAGGCCGCATAGCCCTTACGCGCGGTCAGGCGCTCGTAGTAGGCCCGAACGGCAGGAAACTCCGCGTGTTCAAGCGGGGTTTCATACCAGCGATTAACCGACAGGCCAACCGGGATGTCTGCCAGCGAGAAGTTGTCCCCGGATACGTAAGCTCCGGTTTTCTCCAGCTGCTGGTTGAGTATCCCCATGGTGTATTCCCAACCCTTGCAGGCCGCCGCCAGTAAGGTTGGGTCCTGATGTGCAGGGGAATGGCGAACCAGCGACATAAACGCATAGCGCCAGGCGGTGTTAAGTTCGGTGGCCTGCCAGTCAATCCACTGATCTACACGCGCACGCTGTCGGGGATTTTGCGGGTAGAGCCATTCGCCCCCATAGGCATTCGCCAGGTAGCGGATAATGGTGTTGGATTCCCACAGGATAAAATCATCGTCCAGAATAACCGGAATGAGCGCGTTCGGATTCAGCGCTTTAAACGCCTCTTCCTTCGGCGACTGAAAACCCTCGCCCCACTCTTCACGTTCAAAGGGGATACCTAATTCATCACAGATCCACAGCACTTTTCTGACATTGATAGAAGACGCTCTTCCCAGTATTTTCAGCATAATATGTTCCATTTTTTATCTGATATTATCTAGTAATAGCCATAATCAACGAGGCTGACAACCCCTGTGATAAATCATCGCACTACGTGGTCAGTCCCCATGGAAATCTTCCGGTTACAGGTATTGTTATGACGCAGCTACGCCCTTTTAAACAGGTTGATGTTTTTACTTCCACGCCGTTTAACGGTAATCCACTGGCGGTCATTATGGATGCCGACGGCCTGAGCGATGAGCAGATGCAGACCATCGCGCGCTGGACCAATCTTTCCGAAACCACCTTTGTTTTACCGGCAACCGAACCGGCGGCAGATTATCGCGTGCGTATTTTCACCCCGGACATGGAGCTGCCGTTTGCCGGGCATCCTACGCTGGGCACGGCGCACGCATTGCTGGAGTCCGGTATTTCGCTGAATCAGCCGCAGCAGATCGTGCAGCAGTGCGGCGTCGGTCTGGTGAACATCCGCATCGCCGATGACGGTGCGCTGGCGTTCGCTTCACCGGAGGCAGTGCTGACGCCGTTTAGCGATGCGCCCATTTCCAGCGCGTTGAACAGTGATAAGCTGGAAGAGCAGCTGCCGGTGATGGTGGCCGATATGGGTATTCGCTGGCTGCTGGTGCCGATGAAGTCGGCGGAAGCGGTGCTGGAGATCAAACCGGACGCCGTCGAGTTTGCCCGGCTGATTAAGAAATCCAACGTGAACGGGGTAATGCCGTTTGGGCCACTCAAAGGCGTCGCTGATGGCTATGAGGTGCGTGGCCTGCTAATTGAACAAGGTTCCCTGACGGAAGATCCGGTGACCGGCAGCGCGAACGCCTGCCTGGCACGCTATTTCCAGGCACGCGGCGTGGAACTGGACTATCTGGTTCATCAGGGAACCGCCATCCAGCGTGCGGGAAGAGTGACCGTGACCTACGCCAGCGACGGCGTGTGGATTGGTGGCCAGACGGTCACGGTGCTGGATGGTGCCATTCGTTTATAAGCCACGTAGCGACGATTCGACTCACTATCGCGGAGGGAGATCCCGGCTTGCTTGCTTGCTTGCTTGCTTGCTTGCTTGCTTGCTTGCTTGCTTGCTTGCCACAGATGCTGCGCTCCCCACCGCGATAGTGAATCATAATTTGCTGAATTACAGGAACATTCCGCCTGACGCTTCGATGCGCTGGCCGTTAATCCAGCGGCACTCGTCGCTCAGCAGGGCGGCAACGGCGTTGCCGATATCATCCGGCAGGCCGACGCGGCCCAGCGCGGTTTGTGCAGCAATCGCCGCATTCATTGCCGCATCATCACGCACCCGGCCACCGCCGAAATCCGTCTCGATTGCACCGGGCGCGAGAATGTTGACCGCAATACCGCGCGCGCCCAGCTCTTTAGCCTGATAGCGCGTCAGTACCTCCATCGCGCCTTTGACCGCCGCGTAAGCGCCGGAGCCCGGCAGCGTAAAGCGTGCCAGTCCACTGGACACATTCAGAATGCGCCCGCCGTTGGTAATCAGCGGCAGCAGCTTCTGAGTGAGGAAGAAAGGTCCCTTAAAATGAACATTCACCAGCTGGTCAAACTGCGCTTCGGTCGTGTCGGCAAACGGCGTATAGAGGCCGGTCCCTGCATTGTTGAATAAGTAATCAAAGCTGTCGCGCTGCCATACTTTTTGCAGCGTTTCCCGCACGCGTCCGGCAAAGGCATCAAAGCTGCTGCTATCGCCCACATCCAGCTGTAGCGCCACTGCGCGCGCACCCAGGGACTGGATTTTCGTGACGACTTCCTGCGCTTCCTGCTCTTTACTGTGCCAGGTCAGAATGATATCAATCCCCTTTTCCGCCAGTTTTAACGCTGCATTCTGGCCTAAACCGCGGCTGCCGCCGGTGATCAGTGCAATTTTCTCGCTCATTTGTTTCTCCAGGGAGTGGGCTGTGGACAAAAAACAGGATATTACTGCTCTGATGAACTATAAATAGCGTTAACTACGCTTCACTGTTCCATTAACAACAACAATAAGAGAAAAAATGGATAAAATACACACAATGAAAGTGTTTGTACGCGTGGCGGAAATGCAGAGTTTTACCCGCGCGGCAGAGAGCCTGGGACTGCCTAAAGGCAGCCTGTCGCGCCAGATCCAGGCGCTGGAAAACAGCCTTGGCTCGCGCCTGCTGCACCGAACGACGCGGCGGGTGCAGCTGACCCAGGATGGTCAGATTTACTTCGAACGCTGCCGTGATGTGCTGGCCACGCTGGAAGAGATGGATTCGATGTTCCAGCACGATCCGGCCACGCTCAGCGGTCGGCTGCGGGTAGACATGCCGGTCAGCCTCGCCAGCGGCTATCTCATCCCGCTACTCCCCGAGTTTCTTCAGCACTACCCCGGGATTGAACTGGAGCTGAGCAGCAGCGATCGCCGGGTAGATGTGGTACGAGAGGGCTTCGACTGTGTCGTTCGCGTGGGGGTTTTAGAAGATTCCGGGCTGGTCGCACGGCCGCTGGGCCATCTTCCACTGATTAACTGCGCCAGTCCTGACTATCTTGCGCGCTTCGGTACACCGGAATCCCTGAAGGATTTGTCCCAGCATGCGATGGTTCACTACAGTCAGCAGCTCGGCGTGCAGTCGGGCGGCTTTGAATATTTTGATGGTAAAACGACCACGCAGATCAAAACCGGCGGTGCCGTTACCGTGAACAGCACGGAAACCTACCGCTCGGCCTGCCTGGCCGGTCTGGGCATTATTCAGGTACCGCGCGTTGGCGTGCAGAGTGCATTGAAAGAAAAAAAACTGGTGGAGATTTTGCCACACTTCCCGGCATGCCCGATGCAGCTGTCGCTGCTCTGGCCGCATCGTCGTAATCAGGCACGGCGGGTTCAAGTGTTCATTGAATGGCTGAGCCAGGCACTGAAGCGCTACGTTGCCTGACTGACAGGCTATAATTTGCAATTAAACATTAATCAAAAGGATAGAGAAGGATTCATGGCGGATACTCAACGGCGCGATCCCCAGGCAGCAGATACGGCGGAAAAACCGCTGATCAACATCAAAACCGGGAATCATACGGTCGATAAATCCATTACCCGGGTATCCCGGCTGGTCAGCTGGTTCCGTGCCATTCCGGCGGTAGCGCATTTTATTCGTGCGGGTGAGCGATTTAACGATCGGCTTGGTAGCCAGTTTGGCGCAGCGATTACCTATTTTTCATTTCTTTCGCTGATCCCGATCCTGATGGTGTCTTTTGCCGCCGTCGGGTTTCTGCTCGCATCAAATCAGGACCTGTTGACCGAGCTGATCGATAAGATCGTTAGCAGCATCAGCGATCCCTCTTTGGCAACGACGTTGAAGAATACGGTCAATACGGCGATCCAGCAGCGAACGACGGTCGGGATAACCGGTCTGCTGGTGGCGCTGTATTCAGGCATCAGCTGGATGGGTAATCTGCGTGAAGCGATACGCGCTCAGTCCCGCGACGTCTGGGAACGGACGCCGCAGGATCAGGAAAAAGTTTGGTTCAAATATTCTCGCGACTTTATCTCGCTGACCGGGCTGGTGCTGGCGCTGATTATTACCCTGTCGCTGACCTCAATTGCCGGTGCGGCGCAGGCGACGATCGTAAGGGCTCTGGGGCTGGAAGATATCGAATGGCTGCGCCCGGCGATGACGACGATTGCTCTGTCGATCTCCATATTTGCCAACTATCTGCTGTTCCTGTGGATTTTCTGGATACTCCCGCGCCACAAGCCGCGTAAAAAGGCACTGCTGCGCGGTACGCTGCTGGCAGCGATTGGTTTTGAGGTGATTAAATTTATTATGACCCTGACGCTGCCGAAGCTGGCTTCTTCACCGTCCGGTGCCGCTTTCGGCTCCGTGCTGGGGCTAATGGCGTTCTTCTACTTCTTTGCCCGTCTGACGCTGTTCTGCGCGGCGTGGATTGCCACCGCACAGTATAAAGATGACCCGGAACCTATCGGGAAATAACGTTAACAGGCCGGAGAAATCCGGCCTGACTACTTCAGCAGCGCACAGCTGTGGTCCTGCAACTCTTCGGCAGATCCCCGGTTCAAAAGCAGCCAGTTGCGCTCCACCACCATCAGCGCCCGTCGCCCGTCCTTCAACGCAGCAATGGCCACACCGTAACGCCCCATATTTTCACGTGCGCCGGGCAGTTCGTTGGCTATACGGATAAACGGGCTGGTGCGTTTAAACTCATCGCGGGTAATTGCCCGCATAACGTAGTCATGTTTACCCAGCTTATGGGTCTGCCATTGTACATTCAGCGTACCGTCGAGTGCATCGAGCTGCTGGCGAATATCGGCCCGCAGGCAGGAAATATGCACGTGCAGCTGGTTCTGCGTCCGTCCCCACTCAGAATTCACCGCCAGCGAATAGACCCGATCGTTAATCGCCGCCCCCCGCCGTTCTTCCATAAAGTGCCGGGCGCGCCAGGCCTCGGATAAAAAATTCGGCGTGGCCGGGCTGAGTAATTTTCGGCTTTCAACGCCGGTTATTTTTGCGATCGGCAGTAGCAGAAACTGTAGCGCACCATTGCGGTCTTTTAGTACCACATAACCATCGGCTTCACTGACCAGGCTGCACGGGGCCGGATCGTGTTTCTGCTGCTCGCCCACGACGCACTGCTGGCTGACAATCTTCCATAAGGCATCGGCATTATTATTAAAATACAGAGCCATAGCGCCAGCCGATGCCGCTATTACCCCAACCAGCAAAATCGCTAAGCGCTTTCTTCCATGCATCAATCATTACCTCAGCCAATAATCGTTCACAATGTAATCGAAGCGGGCGGTAAGATCATGTGAAATCATCGGCGAGCGCGCTTCCACGGCGAGGAACGTTGCGATGAATACGCTTAGTCCAACAGAGAAAAACAAAAAGGGCCGACAGTGTCGGCCCTGATTACATGACTCCCAATCGGTATTTAGCGCTTCATCACCTGATCGTAAGTTCCACCTTCAGCGAAGTGGGTTTTCTGTGCCGCCGTCCAGCCACCGAACTTACCGTCGATAGTGAACAGTTTCACCGGCTGGAAGGTGCTGGCAAATTTCTTGGCAACGGCCTCATCACGCGGACGGTAGAAGTTCTGCGCCGCGATAGTCTGGCCTTCCGGCGAGTAGAGATACTTCAGGTACTCGTCGGCAACTTTACGGGTATCGCGCTCGTCGACCACTTTATCCACCACGGAAACGGTCGGCTCGGCCAGGATTGACTCGCTCGGGGTGATAATTTCAAACTGATCTTTACCCAGTTTGTTCACCGCCAGATACGCTTCGTTTTCCCAGGCAATCAGCACGTCACCAATGCCGCGTTCAACGAAGGTGTTGGTGGCGCCACGTGCACCGGAGTCCTGTACTTCAACATTCTTAAACAGCGACTTCACGTATTCCTGCGCTTTAGCCTGATCGCCGTTGTTCTGATCCAGTGCCCATCCCCAGGCTGCCAGATAGTTCCAGCGTGCGCCGCCGGAGGTTTTCGGGTTCGGAGTAATCACAGAGACGCCCGGCTTAATCAAATCCGGCCAGTCATGAATTTGTTTTGGGTTACCTTTACGCACCAGGAAGACAATGGTGGAAGTGTACGGTGCGGAGTTATCCGGCAGGCGTTTGATCCAGTTTTTATCGATGCGCCCACGTTCTGCAATGGCGTCAACGTCCGAGGCCAACGCCAGGGTCACAACATCCGCTTTAATCCCGTTGATCACCGACGTCGCCTGTTTGCCTGAGCCGCCATGCGACTGGCGAATCACCACGTTATCGCCGGTTTCCTGCTTATAGTGAGCGCTGAACGCTTTATTGTATTGCTCATACAGTTCACGTGTTGGATCGTAAGAGACATTCAGCAGCTGAATATCCTTCGCCAGCACGCTGGTTGAGGCCAGTAACAGGGTAATTCCCACACTCCACTTCTTCATTGCACGCACTCCCAAAGGTTTAATCTGAGGAGGAGCGTGACATAAAGCAGACTGCGAATTAAAGAATTAAAAAGAAGCTGTAATAACTATATGGAATAACACTTTGCATAAAAAAGGCGCTGGAGCGCAGCGCCTTGTTTTTTATCAGTAAAGCTTTTTGGCGGTTTCCAGCCAGTCGCCTTTGAACGGGCGTTTCATATTTTCGATCGCATCAATGATGTCGTGGTGAACCATTTTCTCGTTCTGAATACCCACGCAGCGGCCGCCGTAGCCCTGCAACAGCAGTTCAATGGAATAAGCACCCATACGAGAAGCAAGAATACGGTCATAGGCAACCGGTGCCCCACCGCGCTGGATATGGCCCAGTACGGTTGCACGGGTTTCACGCTTCGTTTCAGCTTCGATATATTTCGCCAGCTCATCCACATCGCAGATATGCTCGGTAATCGCCACAATTGCGTGCTTTTTACCCTTGGCAATACCGGCTTTAATCTCCGCCAGCAGCTCTTCACGAGTGTATGGCGTTTCTGGCAGAACGATAAACTCACAGCCACCGGCAATCGCCGCCGCCAGGGTCAGATCGCCACAGTAGCGGCCCATCACTTCAACGATAGAAATACGCTGATGCGAAGAGGAGGTATCACGCAGGCGGTCAATCGCTTCAACAACCGTTTCCAGCGCGGTGAAGTAACCGATGGTGTAGTCCGTACCAGCAACGTCGTTATCGATCGTGCCCGGCAGGCCGATGCACGGGAAGCCCATTTCGGTCAGGCGCTTGGCACCCATGTAAGAACCGTCACCGCCGATCACTACCAGCGCGTCAATGCCGCGCTTTCTCATATTATCAAGGGCTACCGCACGCACTTCATCTTTACGGAAATCAGGGAAGCGTGCAGATCCAAGGAACGTACCACCGCGGTTAATCATGTCGGATACGCTGTAGCGATCCAGATTAACCATGCGATCTTCATACAGGCCCAGATAGCCGTCATAAATACCAAAAACTTCCAGTCCTTCACTCAGCGCCGCGCGTACGACACCGCGGATTGCAGCGTTCATACCTGGGGCGTCGCCGCCGCTTGTCAGTACACCGATTTTCTTGATCATGACAACCTCTGAACTTGTTGATGCAAATGTTGAATTCTGAACGCCGGGGCGGCAGGACGCGCGCACAAGAGCTAACCGACTAAGTTAAGCTGATAGTATATCAAATCTCGTTAGCTGAATTGATTCAGGTCAGGCAAGATTTGCCTATTTTTTTTGCGGTAACTCACGTTTTATGTGATGCAGAGCTAACTGATTAATTTAACGACAATTTACCACTAAAAATTATTTTTTGGCTCCACTGGCACCACGGAGCACGGGTCCTGATGGATAATCACATCAGACCCCGGAAAACGCATCAGCAACGCCTGCTCCAGCTCATCCGCTATCTTATGTGCCTTAACCAGTGGTAAGTGGTCATCCATTTCCAGATGGAGCTGAATAAATCGAGTCGGCCCGGACTGGCGGGTGCGAATATCATGCGCCCCCTGGATGCCGGATTTCGCCGCAATAATCTCCAGAATGATCTGCCGCTCCTCATCGGGCAGTGCGCGATCGAGCAGCGCCTGAACAGCTTCATACCCCATCCGTAACGCGCTATACAGAATCCAGACGCCAATGCCTAAGGCAAACAGCGCATCCGCGCGATGAAAACCGTACCAGCTCAGGCCAAGTGCCAGCAGTATCGCCCCGTTCATAATCACGTCAGACTGATAGTGCAGCATGTCGGCACGAATCGCCAGGCTGTGGGTGCGGCGCACGACCCAGCGCTGGAAAGTGACCAGTATTAGCGTAGAAAACAGCGCGATAACGGTGACGATCATTCCCACCAGCGGCGCATGCATTGGGGCGGGCGTGGCCAGATGCTGAAGACCCGTCAGGAACAGAAACAGGGCCGATCCAGAAATAAACATGCTCTGAGCCAGGGCGGCGAGCGATTCGGCTTTGCCGTGGCCGAAAGTATGTTCCGCGTCAGCGGGCTGCAGCGAGTAGCGAACAACCAGCAGATTGGTCAGGGAAGCGGCGATATCCACCAGCGAGTCAACCAGCGCGGCCAGTACGCTGACCGATCCGGTATGCCACCAGGCGAAAATTTTGATGATCAACAGCAGCGAAGCAAGAACCGTAGCGGCCAGTGCTGCCGAGTTGACCAGCCGAGCATAGCGTTGATTCATGACGCACTCCGGCAGGAAAAGTACCGTCAGTATACTGGATTTAAGCGCAAAAAATCCCCGGTTATTGCGAGCCGGTGCATGCGGAGAAACATTGAAATCTGATGGGCAAAAAAAACCCCCTCATCATGAGGGGGAAGACAGGGATGGTGTCTATGGCAAGGAAAAACAGGGATAGTATGTACTGGTACTTTACGGGTTACTGCTGGTGTTACGTACTGCCTGCAGAGGCGAGGCCTGCTGCGAGTTCGTTAGCTGGCGCAACTCATCGATGCGCTGCTGATGTTTCTGCTCTAAGACAGCCTGCTGCTGCGGTGTTAACAGGTGATACATCTGGTTGCGCACCCGGGCCATCTCGACCTGGCGTTCAACCTCCGCCTGCGCTATTTTTTCCACCTGAGCTTCGTAAGCTGCCTGATCGAATTTATCTGCAATAATCAGTTCGTGCAGTTGCTCTAAATCGTTAATACTTATAGGAGAACGATCGTGCCGTGCCTGTTGCATCAGATCCCGTAGTTGCTGACGCTGCTGCTCCGTTAAATTGATGCCATCAAACATGTGATTTTGCGGGCCCAGCCTGAATGTGCTGCTTGCTCCATCAGTGTGATGCATCTCGTCATTCGTCGTAACGTCAGCAGCCCATGCGGTGGAGAGGCTAAGCACCAGCGCCTGAACCGCAACGACGGCGGTAACTCTGCGCATCGTTTACTCCCAAGTTTGTTTCCGTATTTCGATTCAACGAGATTCAGTCTACGGGGCCTGCTGCAAACAAGCGTCAGGGGGTGTAAAACTACGTAAAGTCATAGATTGAGCGCGTTCGTTCACGGTATTTTGCCTGCGGAGGGCAATAAAAGATGAATAAAATCCTGTTGGTTGACGATGACCGCGAATTGACTTCGCTGCTGAAAGAATTGCTGGAAATGGAAGGCTTCAATGTGCTGGTTGCCGGTGACGGTGAACAGGCGCTGGCGCTACTGGATAGCAGTGTCGATCTGCTATTACTTGATGTGATGATGCCGAAGAAAAACGGCATTGATACCCTGAAAGAACTGCGTCAACAGCATCAGACGCCGGTGATTATGCTGACCGCTCGCGGCAGCGAGCTGGATCGCGTACTCGGTCTGGAACTGGGCGCGGACGATTACCTGCCAAAACCGTTCAACGACCGGGAACTGGTTGCGCGTATCCGTGCCATTCTGCGCCGCTCCAACTGGAGTGAGCAGCAGCAACAGCACGACAACAGCTCGCCAACGCTGGAGGTGGATTTACTACGCCTGAACCCGGGCCGCCAGGAAGCCAGCTTCGACGGCGTGACGCTGGATCTGACCGGAACAGAATTCACTTTGCTCTATCTGCTGGCGCAGCATTTGGGCCAGGTTGTGTCACGTGAACATCTGAGCCAGGAAGTCCTTGGTAAGCGGCTTACTCCGTTCGATCGCGCTATCGATATGCATATCTCAAACCTGCGGCGCAAGCTGCCGGAGCGTAAAGACGAACATCCGTGGTTCAAAACGCTGCGCGGACGTGGCTATCTGATGGTGTCCGCAACATGATATCCAGCCTGACCACCCGCATCTTTGCCATATTCTGGCTGACGCTGGCACTGGTGCTGATGCTGGTGTTAATGCTGCCGAAGCTCGATTCCCGCCAAATGACGCCACTGCTGGACAGTGAAGAACGGCAGGGAGTCATGATTGAGCAGCACGTTGAGGCGGAGCTGGCACAGGACCCGCCCAACGACCTGATGTGGTGGCGCAGGCTGTTTCGCGCAATTGATAAATGGGCTCCCCCCGGCCAGCGTTTGCTGCTGGTGACCAGCGAAGGCCGGGTGATTGGCGCGCAGCACAGTGAAATGCAGGTGATTCGTAATTTTATCGGCCAGTCTGATAACTCAGATCAACCGCAGAAGAAAAAATATGGCCGCCTGGAAATGGCCGGCCCGTTCTCCGTGCGCGATGGGGAAGACAGCTATCAGCTGTATTTGATCCGTCCCGCCAGTAACTCACAGCTCGATTTTATCAATTTGCTGTTTGACCGGCCGCTGCTGCTGCTGATCGTCACCATGCTGATCAGCTCACCGCTGTTGCTCTGGCTGGCATGGAGCCTGGCAAAACCGGCACGCAAATTGAAACATGCCGCGGATGATGTAGCCGCCGGTAACCTGCGCCAGCGACCGGAACTGGAAGCCGGTCCGCAGGAATTCCTTGCGGCGGGTGCCAGCTTCAACCAGATGGTCAGCGCGCTGGAACGGATGATGACTTCGCAGCAGCGGCTTTTGTCCGATATCTCGCATGAACTGCGCACCCCGCTGACTCGCCTGCAGCTGGCCACCGCACTGATGCGACGCCGCCACGGTGAGGCCAAAGAGCTGGAGCGTATCGAGATGGAAGCGCAGCGCCTGGATGGCATGATCAACGACCTGCTGGTGCTCTCGCGTACTCAGCACAAAAATGCGCTGGTCAGCGAGGCGATCAAGGCCAATCACCTGTGGTCGGATGTACTGGAAGATGCGAAGTTCGAAGCGGAGCAGATGGGTAAATCGCTGGAGGTGCCTTATCCACCGGGTCCATGGCCGCTGTACGGTAACCCCAGCACGCTCGACAGCGCGTTGGAGAACATCGTGCGTAACGCCCTGCGCTACTCGCACAGCAAAATTTCGGTCAGCTTCTCGGTGGATAAAAAAGGCGTCACCGTCCATGTGGATGATGACGGCCCGGGCGTCAGCCCGGAGGATCGGGAACAGATTTTCCGACCGTTCTACCGCACCGATGAGGCACGTGACCGCGAATCCGGCGGTACCGGGCTGGGGCTGGCAATTGTGGAAAATGCCATTCAGCAGCATCACGGCTGGGTGAAAGCCGATGACAGTCCATTGGGCGGGCTGCGGCTGACCATCTGGCTACCGCTGTATACCACTCAGCACGAATAATTTGCTATCCTGCGGCCCTCGTATCAGAGGGCCGTTTCATGCTACATATCGTTTTATTCGAACCTGAAATTCCGCCGAATACCGGCAATATCATCCGCCTGTGCGCCAATACCGGCTTTCAGCTGCATCTTATCGAACCGCTGGGTTTTGCCTGGGATGATAAACGACTGCGCCGCGCCGGGCTGGACTACCACGAATTCACCGCCATTAAGCATCATGCAAACTATGAGGCGTTTGTCGCCGCAGAAGCGCCTGAGCGCCTGTTTGCGCTGACCACCAAGGGAACCCCTGCTCACAGCGCGGTAAGCTATCAGGATGGCGATTATCTGCTGTTTGGCCCGGAAACGCGCGGCCTACCGGCCAGCATTCTTGATGCCCTGCCCGCACAGCAAAAAATCCGTATTCCAATGATGGCGGACAGCCGCAGCATGAACCTGTCAAATGCGGTATCGGTGGTGGTATATGAAGCGTGGCGACAGTTGGGCTATGCGGGTGCGCTGCTAAGAAGCTGAAATCTGAGCCAGGCTCAGATCCCATCGCCGAATTCAAAGCCCGGCACCATACCGTTAAAGTGCTGGTCCATATCCATTGACGGCATGTCGCTGTTGGGCTTGCCGACAATGCGCGCAGGAACGCCAGCGGCGGTGGTATGCGGCGGAACCGGCTGCAATACAACGGAACCCGCGCCGATCTTCGCCCCCTGACCCACTTCGATATTGCCGAGGATCTTAGCGCCCGCGCCGATCATCACTCCCTGACGGATTTTCGGGTGGCGATCGCCGCTGGTTTTACCGGTACCGCCAAGGGTAACGGATTGCAGAATAGAGACATCGTCTTCGATAACCGCCGTTTCACCCACAACGATCCCTGTGGCGTGGTCCAGCATAATACCGCGGCCGATTTTCGCCGCCGGGTGAATATCGACGGCAAACGACACGGACACTTCGTTTTGCAGGTACACCGCCAGCGCACGACGGCCCTGATGCCACAGCCAGTGGCCAATGCGATGCGCCTGAAGTGCGTGGAACCCTTTCAGATAGAGTAGCGGCGTCGAGTATTTATCGACCGCCGGGTCACGCTGGCGCACCGCCTGAATATCGCAGGCGGCGGAAACGATCATCGACGGGTCCTGCGAATACGCATCCTGAATAACTTCACGAATAGCAATCGCCGGCATAATCGGATTTGCCAGCTTATTGGCCAGCATATAACTCAGCGCACTTCCGAGGTCATCGTGCTTGAGCAGGGTAGCGTGGTAAAAACTGGCCAGCATAGGTTCACAATCGGCCAGCGCTCGCGCTTCCGTTTTGATGTTATCCCAGATCAGTTCAGGTTCTGCACACGACATAACTCACTCCCCACTAAAAATGGCGTCACCAGGACGCCAACAGACAACGACACGGTTACACCATCTCAGCTACCGCTGTTCTCATCTTTTCTGGTACGCCCAAGCAGACTCAACGCTGCCTCACGTGCATTTTTACCACAGTACAGTACCTGATAAATCTGCTCGGTGATTGGCATTTCAACGCCAAATCGCGCGGCCAGTGCTTTCACTTCTTTGGTATTGCGGAAGCCTTCCACTACCTGGCCGATGGTTTGCTGCGCGCCTTCAACATCAGCCCCCTGGCCTAACATCATGCCGAAACGACGATTGCGCGACTGATTGTCGGTACAGGTCAGCACCAGGTCACCGAGGCCGGCCATACCCATAAACGTCGTAGGGTCGGCACCCAACGCTGCACCCAGGCGGCTCATTTCAGCCAGGCCACGGGTAATCAGCGCCGTACGGGCATTCGCACCAAAGCCAATGCCATCCGACATTCCTGCTCCGATAGCGATAACGTTTTTCACCGCACCACCGAGCTGAACGCCGATAAAATCAGGATTATTGTATACCCGGAAACTTTTACCACAGTGCAGTAATTGCTGGATCTCATCTGCGAAAGTGCTATCGGTGGCCGCAAGCGCTATCGCCGTTGGCATACCGGCAGCCAGCTCTTTGGCAAATGTCGGACCGGAAATCACCGCCAGCGGGATCGCGTCGCCCAGAATTTCTCGCGCCACGTCCTGTAGCAGACGACCGGTCTCTTTCTCCAGGCCCTTCGTCGCCCATACCAGACGGGAGTCCGCACGCAGATGTGGTTTAATCTGCTGCAAAACGTCACCAAATACATGGCTGGGGACTACCACCAGCAGATCACGGCTGGCAGCAATCGCTTTAGCCAGGTCAGTTTCTATCTGCAAAGTATCGGGGAAAGGCACATCGGGGAGGAAAGCGGTATTGCAGCGATCGGACTGAAGCTGCGCCTGGTGCTGTGGATTATGCCCCCACAGCACCACGTCGTGGCCATTACGGGCAAGCGTAATCGCCAGGGCGGTGCCGTACGAGCCGGCACCGATGACGCTCATGGAAGCATGAGAGCTACGCATTAAGCATCCTGCTGCTGCGCTGCACCTTCTGACTGCTGCAGATAGTTCATAAACAGCGCGTCGAAGTTAACCGGTGCAAGATTCAGCTGCGGGAAAGTACCGCGAGAAACCAGGCTGGTGATGCATTCACGAGCATACGGGAACAGGATGTTCGGGCAGTATGCACCCAGGCAGTGTGCCATCTGCGTGCCTTCAATGCCGCTGACGGAGAAAATACCCGCCTGCTGAACTTCGCACAGGAACGCCGCTTCGTCGTTTACCGTTGCGGTTACGGTTACGCGCAGTACAACTTCATATACGTCGTCAGCCAGCTGAGTAGAGGCGGTATCAAGATCCAGCTTAACTTCCGGTTCCCACTCTTTCTGGAAAACCTGCGGTGCATTTGGCGCTTCAAAAGAGATGTCTTTGGTATAGATACGCTGGATCTGGAAAGCCATCTCGGTGTTGTTTTGTTCTGACATGATACGTAATCCTATGGGTTAATAATCCGTTATTGTGCCGCAGTGTTCGTCATCCTGTGAGCGCTCAGTGCGTACTCAGCTCGTTACTATTTTAACAGCGGGTCAAGACCGCCGCGGCCGTCGAGCGCAAAGAGATCGTCACAGCCGCCAATGTGCTGTGCATCAATAAAAATTTGAGGAACGGTAGTCCGGCCGCTGCGTTTGATCATCACTTCACGCGTATCGGCATCCCCATCAATCGGGATTTCCTGATAGCTCACGCCTTTCTGATCCAACAGCGCTTTGGCACGATGGCAGAAAGGGCAGGTTGCTTTGGTATAGATCTCAATGTTAGCCATGCCGACACTCCTGAAGTTTACTTACCGCGGACCAGCGGCAGGTTCTCGCCGCTCCAGCCAGAAATACCGTCTTTCAGCACATACACCTGTGCAAATCCGGCAGCGTTCAGCTGCGACGCGGATTCACCTGCTGAAGTACCGGTCGCACAAACGACAATCAGCGGCTGCGCTTTGTGTTTTTCCAGTTCGCTGAAGCTGCCTTTTTTGATATCAGCAGCCAGTACGTTAACTGAATTTGAAATATGGCCTTTACGGAAGTCATCGCGCCCACGCACATCTACAACCACGGCATCTTCTTTGTTGATTAAACGGGTGGCTTCACCACGGCTAATCGTTTTTACTTTGGAGAACAGACCCTTAACCGTAGTCACGATCACCAAAACCAGCAAAACAACCCACGCCAGACTTAAAATTGTGTGATTGCCTGCAAACTGCATAATATCTTGCATGAGGGGTAACAACTCCCGGAAGGGTTAATAAGCTAAAAATAAGGCTTCTGAGTATACCTGCCAAGGCTGCCATGTACAGTCGATAAGCTGCTCAGAGTTATGTTTTCTGCGGCAGATTACAAAAAAAAGTTGCCTTAAGTGAAAAATACTATCCTGAGATAACGGTGTATCGTTCTTAAGCGGTTATTTGTTGTGCAGCGAGCCATTACGGCTGTCGCTCATCGTGATTCTGAAAGGATTCACGACCGAGCAAAAATCCCGTGCTGGAGAGCGATTACTGTTACTGTCAGTAACTGAAAACCCGGTAGAGATGGCTGGTAAGCCGCTGTTCATCGTGGAATAATCCGAAGCTATGAGGGAAAAAGCAACAGTGATACATTCATGGACCCCACGTAACAAGCAGGCATCCACGCCGTCATTACGTGCAAGCTTGTCCATCCTGACCGTCAGTGTTCTTTGCACCGGCGCGTTGCTATGGTCTTTTTCTGCTTCCGCCGCCGACGACAATAAGTCACAGCTACAGAGTATCCAGCAGGATATCGCTAAAAAAGAGAAAAGCGTTCAGCTGCAAAAACAGCAGCGCAGCAAACTTCTCGATCAGCTGCAGGCTCAGGAAAAAGTTATCGCTCAGGCCAGCCGCCAGCTGCGCGAAACGCAGTCGGGTCTGGGTTCACTGAGTAAAGATATCAGTTCTCTCACCGCCTCCATCAATAAGCTTCAGAAACAGCAGCAGCAGCAGGAATCTATGCTGGCGCAGCAGCTTGATGCCGCTTTCCGCCAGGGCCAGCACAGTGGTTTACAGCTGATCCTCAGCGGCGAAGAGAGCCAGCGCAGCGAGCGCATGCTGGCCTATTTCGGCTATCTGAACGATGCCCGGCAAAAATCCATCGATAAACTGAAGCAAACCCGCAGCGACCTCTCGGCGCAAAAAACCAGCCTGGTAGACAAGCAGGCACAGCAAAAATCCCTGCTGGAGCAACAGCAAACGCAGCAGCAAAAGCTTGAGGGTGCCCGCCAGGCGCGTAAGCAAACCCTGACCACGCTCGAATCATCGCTGGAGAAAGACCAGGCGCAGCTGGTGGAACTGCGGCAGAACGAAAGCCGCCTGCGCGACAAAATCGCCAGGGCCGAGCGGGAAGCCAAAGCCCGTGCCGAACGCGAAGCCCGTGAGGCGCAGAAAGTGCGCGAACGCGAGGCGCAGGCGAAGCGGAAAGGCACCACCTATAAACCTACCGAGAGCGAGCGAGCGCTGGTTTCCCGTACCGGCGGCCTTGGCCGGGCAGCAGGACAGGCTCTGTGGCCGGTACGCGGCAGCATCGAGCACCGTTTTGGCGAACAGTTGCAGGGTGAGCTTCGCTGGAAGGGTCTGGTGATCGCCGCACCGGAAGGGACCGAAGTTAAAGCGATTGCCGATGGTCGAGTGCTGATGGCCGACTGGCTGCAGGGTTACGGGCTGGTGGTGGTCGTGGAGCACGGTAAAGGCGATATGAGCCTGTACGGCTATAATCAGAGTGCGCTGGTGAGCGTGGGAACACAGGTCCGGGCAGGGCAGCCCATTGCGCTGGTTGGCAACAGCGGTGGCCGCGGCACGCCTTCACTCTATTTCGAAATCCGCCGCCAGGGACAGGCCGTCAATCCATTGCCGTGGTTAGGAAGATAAGTTTGTTTCAGTTACGAAAACTCAGCGGCCTGCTGGTAGCGCTTGTTTTGGTCAGCCCGGCGTTCGCCGGAAAGCTTTCAATAGTGATTGATGATTTTGGCTACCGTCCGGCGCAGGAAAATCAGGTATTACAGATGCCTGCGGCCATTTCCGTGGCGGTGTTGCCTAATGCACCACACGCCCGGGAGATGGCAACCAAAGCCCATCAGCGCGGCCACGAAGTGCTGATCCATTTGCCGATGGCCCCCCTCAGCAAGCAGCCGCTGGAAAAAGACACTCTGCGCCCGGACATGTCCGTGGATGAAATTGCGCGCATCGTGCGTGAAGCCGCCGCCGATGTCCCCTACGCCGTTGGGTTAAATAACCATATGGGTAGCGCAATGACCTCCAGCCTGCCCGGCATGCAGAAAGTGATGCAGGTTCTTGACCGCTATAATTTTTATTTCCTCGACAGCATGACCATCGGCAACAGCCAGTCAACGCGCGCCGCCGCCGGCACCAGCGTTAAAGTCATCAAGCGCCGCGTGTTCCTGGACGATACGCAGAATGAGGCGGATATCCGCCAGCAGTTTACCCGGGCGGTCCGGCTTGCCCAACGCGACGGCTCGGCAATTGCCATTGGTCACCCGCATCCGACGACGGTGCGCGTTTTGCAGCAGATGTTGCCAACGCTGCCTGCCGATATCACGCTGGTGCGCCCAAGCCAGCTTCTCAACGAACCACAGCATGGCAGCAACACGCCGCTGCCTGAGACCCGGCCGCAACCGAACAAGCCGCGCAATCCGTTCCGCGTGGGCAAAAACTGCCCGGTGAAAACCGTGCCGGTTCCGGCAACGCTGGCTCTTGGGATTGTCGCTGAAAGCATCGCCAGCAGCCCGCTGTTGAAAACGCTGTCGCAGCAGTTTTCAGGATTAAAGCCTGATTTTTCTCGCTAAATTCGTTTGCCGCCAGCGCCTGCTGGCGGCAGCGTGTTAAGACGGCCAGTTAAGGATCACCTTGCCCGAGTGGCCGGAACGCATTTCATCAAACCCCTGCTGGAAATCATCAATATCAAAGCGATGAGTAATAATCGGCGTTAAATCCAGCCCGGACTGTAGCAACGCCACCATTTTGTACCAGGTTTCAAACATTTCCCGACCATAAATCCCTTTGATAAACAAGCCCTTGAAGATCACCTGATTCCAGTCGATGGCCATTTCCTCGGAAGGAATACCCAGCATAGCAATGCGCCCGCCGTGATTCATTACGCTCAGCATGGAACGAAATGCTGCGGGTACGCCAGACATCTCCAGTCCGATATCAAAGCCTTCCGTCATTCCCAACTCACCCATCACCGATCTCAGGTCGTCCCGGCTGACGTTAACCGCCCGGGTGACGCCCATTTTCTGGGCCAGCTCCAGCCGGTATTCGTTAACGTCGGTGATCACCACATGCCGTGCACCAACGTGGCGACAGATAGCCGCCGCCATAATGCCAATCGGCCCCGCGCCGGTTATCAACACATCCTCACCGACCAGATCGAATGACAGCGCCGTATGCACCGCGTTGCCGAAGGGATCGAAGATGGCCGCCAGCTCGTCAGGAATATTATCGGGAATTTTAAACGCGTTAACCGCCGGAATTGACAGGTATTCGGCAAAGCAGCCCTGACGATTCACGCCAACGCCAATCGCATTGCGACACAGATGAGTTCGCCCTCCCCGGCAGTTACGGCAGTGGCCGCAGGTGATATGCCCCTCGCCGGATACCCGGTCACCGGGCTGAAAACCGACCACTTCCTGCCCCACTGCCACCACCTCGCCGACGTATTCGTGGCCCGTAATCATCGGCACCGGGATGGTTTTCTGTGACCAGGCATCCCAGTTATAGATATGCACGTCGGTGCCGCAGATCGCCGTTTTGCGGATTTTTATCAACACATCATTGTGGCCCGGCTCGGGTATCGCGGCGTCGTTGATCATCCAGATCCCCTGGCGGGCGTGCAGTTTGGCTAACGCTTTCATCACTCCTCCTTATCCGGCAATGACGCCCAGCTGACGGCCAACGCGGGTGAATGCATCAACCGCGCGCTCCAGCTGCGGCTGCGTGTGGGAGGCAGAAATCTGGGTACGGATACGCGCTTTTCCTTCCGGCACTACCGGGTAGAAGAAACCGGTGACATAGATCCCCTCCTGCTGTAACAGACTGGCAAAGGTCTGCGCCAGCCGCGCCTCGCCCAGCATCACGGGAATGATGGCGTGGTCGGCCCCGGCCAGAGTGAACCCCGCAGCCTGCATCGCAGAACGGAAATAGTTCACGTTATCCCACAGCCGCTGCCGCAGCCCATCGCCTTCTGCCAGCATGGAAAGCACCTGTAAGGATGCCGCGACAATTGAGGGTGCCAGGGAATTGGAAAACAGGTAAGGCCGGGATCGCTGACGCAGCCACTCCACCACCTCTTTTTTGGCGGCGATGTAGCCGCCGGACGCCCCACCAAGCGCTTTGCCCAGTGTGCCGGTAATGATGTCCACTCGGCCCATCACGCCGCAGTATTCATGGCTGCCGCGCCCCGCCTCACCGACAAAACCTACAGCGTGAGAATCATCCACCATCACCAGCGCCTGGTAGCGATCGGCGAGATCGCAAATCCCCGCCAGATTAGCAATCACGCCATCCATCGAAAACACGCCGTCGGTAGCGATAAGAATATGACGTGCGCCCGCTTCCCGCGCCCGTTGCAGGCAGGATTCCAGCTCGGCCATATCATTGTTGGCATAGCGATAGCGCTGAGCTTTACACAGGCGGATGCCGTCTATAATCGATGCGTGATTCAACGCGTCGGAGATCACCGCATCCTCCGCACCCAGCAGGGTTTCAAACAGCCCGCCGTTGGCGTCAAAGCAGGAGGAGTAAAGGATGCTGTCTTCCATGCCCAGAAATTCCGCCAGTCGATGTTCCAGCTGGCGATGCTGGTCCTGCGTCCCACAGATAAACCGCACCGAGGCCATGCCAAAACCGTGCGTATCCAGCCCGGCTTTTGCTGCAGCAATCAGCGACGGATGGTTAGCCAGCCCGAGATAGTTATTGGCGCAAAAATTCAGTAGCTCGCTACCGTCAGCTAATGCAATGACCGTCTGCTGCGCACCTGCAATCTGCCGCTCGTGCTTAAACAGCCCCTCGCGATCCGCATTCAGCAACTGCTGTTTAACCTGCTGATAAAAAACATCCTTCATGTTTATCCCCCTCCTGCTCTTTTCAGCGACACTGTGCACTGAAAGTACAGCACAATAGCGGACAGACATGATGGAAGATGCAAATATTGCAGCATATCTCACGGAATAATTTGTTCAGCACCCCAGGTTACAGACTCGTCTGGCTGTGTGTGGCGCGATGAGATGTTATGATAAGACTATTAGCGCGTGGAGCCTCCTGCTCCACCCCACAGTAAAGGTTAATGCTCATGATTATCGTCACCGGCGGCGCTGGATTTATTGGAAGCAATATCATCAAGGCGCTGAATGATAAGGGCCATACTGACATTCTTGTGGTCGACAATCTTAAAGACGGAACCAAATTCGCCAACCTGGTGGATTTAGACGTCGCCGACTACATGGATAAAGAAGACTTCCTGATTGCCATTCTGGCCGATGAAGATTTTGGCGATGTTGAAGCCGTGTTCCACGAAGGTGCCTGTTCATCCACCACCGAGTGGGACGGAAAGTACATGATGGATAACAACTATCAGTACTCTAAAGAGCTGCTGCATTACTGCCTTGAGCACGATATTCCGTTCCTGTACGCCTCTTCCGCCGCCACTTACGGCGGGCGCAACGCCGATTTTATTGAAGAGCGCCAGTTTGAAGAGCCGCTGAACGTATATGGCTACTCCAAAATGCTGTTCGACCACTATGTACGCAGCATTCTGCCAGAAGCGCAGTCTCAGGTTTGCGGTTTCCGCTACTTCAACGTTTATGGACCGCGCGAAGGACACAAAGGCAGCATGGCCAGCGTGGCATTCCATCTCAATACCCAGCTGAAAAACGGTGAGAACCCGAAACTGTTTGAAGGCAGCGACGGATTTAAGCGCGACTTTATCTATGTGGAAGACGTTGCTGCGGTCAACCTGTGGTTCTGGGAAAACAGCGTGTCCGGCATCTTTAACTGCGGTACCGGCCGTGCCGAGTCTTTCCAGGAAGTGGCAGACGCCGCGCTGAATTATCACCAGAAAGGTGAAATCGAATACATTCCGTTCCCGGAAAAACTGAAAGGCCGTTATCAGGCGTTTACCCTTGCCGACCAGACCAAACTACGCGCTGCGGGCTACGATAAGCCGTTCAAAACCGTCGCCGAAGGCGTGGCTGAATACATGGCGTGGCTGAACCGTAACGGTTAACGGAGCGGGGCAGGCAATGAAAATTCTGGTTATTGGCCCATCGTGGGTCGGCGACATGATGATGTCGCAGAGCCTGTATCGTACGCTGAAGGCGGAACATCCCGAGGCGACGATCGATGTGATGGCGCCAGCCTGGTGCCGGCCCCTGCTGTCGCGCATGCCGGAAGTGAACGAGGCGCTGGCGATGCCGCTGGGCCACGGCGCACTGGAGATCGGTGAACGTCGTCGGTTGGGCAAGGCGCTGCACGATAAAGGCTACGATCGTGCGTTTGTGCTGCCCAACTCGTTTAAATCCGCGCTGGTGCCGTTTTTTGCTGCCGTCCCGCACCGTACCGGCTGGCGCGGTGAAATGCGCTATGGCCTGTTGAACGATATCCGCACGCTGGATAAAGCCGCGTTTCCGCTGATGGTGCAGCGCTACGTCGCGCTGGCATACGACAAATCTCGCATCGCCAGCGCCAGCGATCTGCCCCAGCCGCTGCTGTGGCCGAAACTGGTTGTTCAGGAATCCGAGAAGCAAACCACCGCCGCCGCATTTCATCTCGCCGCTGACCGACCGCTGATCGGCTTCTGCCCCGGCGCGGAGTTTGGCCCGGCAAAACGTTGGCCGCACTATCACTATGCCGCGCTGGCGCAGCATCTGATCGACCAGGGCTACCAAATAGCGCTGTTCGGTTCGGCGAAAGACCATGAGACGGGCGATCAGATCCTTGCCGCGTTGAGCGAAAACAATCGACAGCACTGCCGCAACCTGGCGGGGGAAACCCAGCTGGAACAGGCAGTGATTCTGCTGGCTTGCTGCCATGCCGTGGTAAGCAACGACTCAGGACTGATGCATATTGCCGCAGCGCTCGACCGCCCGCTGGTTGCGCTTTACGGTCCAAGCAGCCCTGATTTCACGCCGCCGCTGTCCGATAAGGCACGGGTGATACGTCTGATCGACGGCTACCACAAAGTGCGTAAGGGTGATGCTGCCGAAGGCTATCACCAGAGTCTGATTGATATTACTCCAGCGCGCGTTATCGCCGAGCTGGAAACGCTTTGCCCTACTCCAGGAGTTTGAATGCGGGTTCTGATTATTAAAACCTCCTCAATGGGAGATGTATTGCACTCGCTACCAGCATTAACGGACGCCATGCAGGCCATTCCCGGAATTCGTTTTGACTGGGTCGTTGAAGAGGGCTTTGCTCAGATCCCTTCCTGGCATCCTGCCGTGGATAATGTCCTGCCGGTGGCGATTCGACGCTGGCGCAAACACTGGTTTGGCAGCCAGAACCGAGAAGAGCGCGTGGCGTTTAAGCGCGAGCTACAGTCGCGAGAGTATGATGTGGTGCTGGATGCGCAGGGGCTGATTAAAAGCGCGGCGCTGGTCACGCGTCTGGCAAAAGGCGTTAAGCACGGGGCCGATAGCCGCAGCGCGCGTGAACCGTTTGCCAGCTGGTGGTATGACCGCCGTCATCCGATCGACAAACAGCAGCATGCCGTACAGCGCACGCGAGAACTGTTCGCCAAAAGCCTCGGCTATGCGCTGCCGGAAACCACGGGTGACTACGCTATCGCCCAACATTTTATTCACGAGCTGCCGGAAGATGCGAACCGCTATCTGGTGTTTCTGCATGCCACCACCCGCGATAATAAGCACTGGTCGGAAAGCCACTGGCGTGAACTTATTGGTTTAATACAGCCATCGGGATTGCGGATAAAGCTTCCCTGGGGTGCGGAACACGAGCATCAGCGTGCGATTCGCCTGGCTGAAGGCTTTGATTTCGTTGGTGTGCTGCCGAAGCTGACGCTGGAGCAGGTTGCCCGGACGCTGGCTGGCGCACGTGCAGTGGTGTCCGTTGATACCGGTCTGAGCCACTTAACCGCCGCGCTCGACCGACCGAACATCACGCTTTATGGCCCAACCGATCCGGGGCTGATTGGCGGCTACGGCAAGAATCAGTTTGCCCTGATTTCTCCGGATAAAAACATGGATTCGTTGAGCGCAGAGCAGGTGCGTGAGGCATTGAGCAAGGTCATTTCATGAAGAAACTACACATCATTAACCTGGGAAAAATGGGCGGCGTAGAGCGCCTTTTTTTGCAGTATCTTAATGACGCGGGCGATGACAGCAATGAAATCATCTGTGTGAGCCGCGAGATAGGCCCTGAAATTGCGCGTCAGATGCCACAGCAGAAAGTGACCTTCGCTACGCGACTTATCGATAAGCTCCCGCTACGCTGCCCACAGTTTCTGCGGAAGTACCTTTTGCAGTGGAAAGTAAACCGTGCCAATGCTGACGTGATTATCGTCTGGGATTTAATCCCAGGGCTGGCCGCTAAACCGCAACGCGGCAAGCTGCTTTACTACGATCACGGCTGCTCGTGGCGCTATGCCAAAAACACCAAGACGCTGCGTTTTCTCTCAATGCTTGATGGCGTTATTTCCGCTTCTTACGCCTCTAAACGAGTGATGGAGCTGCGTTTCAATTTACCCTGCCCGCATAAGGTGGTGATTAACCGCATCAAAACTCCCGACGGGATCAGTACCACTCCTCGCCATCTGAGGTCGCCAATACGTCTGGGTACGGCTTCGCGACTGGTCACCCTGAAGGGTATCAGCGTTGGATTACTGACATTGAAAGAGCTGCTGGCACGAGGACACGACGTGGTGCTGGAGATTGCCGGAAAAGGTCCGGACCGCGCGGAATTTGAGGCACTGGCAGAAAGATTACAGCTCGGCGATCGGGTCACTTTCAGTGGTTTTCAGCATAACGTTGCGGATTTTTTTAACCGTACTGATATTTACCTCAGCACACCGATCACCGAACCTTTCGGATTATCCTGTATGGAATCGTTATATTTTGGCGTTCCGGTGATATTTCCAATGGTAGACGGTCAGCCAGAGGCCGTTAAAGAAGGCGTCTGCGGCATCGTTATCGTTCCTTCCGTCAGCATTGAACAACACAAAACTCTCACCGGTATTGAGGTGGATTTCCCTCATCAGGTCTACGATCCTCTAGCGGACGCGCTGGTTTCTGCGAAATTAATTTCACATACTGACTGCGCGGATGCTGTCGAAAAATTGATAGCGGAAAAAAATTACGAATCTTACAGCAGAAATGCGCAGAAATTCCCATTAGAGAACTTTAGTTTTGCAGTATTTCAGGATGAATTTAATAACACCCTTGAATATTACAAAAATGAGAAATAATGTGAGAGATTTAGCCAAAGGCATTTTTAATAACCCAACTCCGTCGCCACTGTGGAGTTATTTTTCCTACTCGTGCTGCGCCATTAGTCTTTTAATATTGCCTTTTCTTCCGAGTGCCGGGCGTGATTTGTTTTATCTTAGCGGCTACTTCGCCTTTTTCTGCGTTTTATTCAATTTTAAATATTATACCGATAATAAAAAAAATCTGATCCTGCCAGGATTATTTCTGACATTATCCTTTTCCACCATTTTCTGGCTGGTCGTTTATAAAGCCCCCGGCGACTATATCAATATCTATCGCTCGTATATGAACATGTCGAGACTGTTTATAGCCACCGCTTTTGTTCTACTACTTGCTCTCAATGAACGCCTGGGCTTGCAGCGTAAAATTATCTATTTTTGCATCACTGCTGGAGTGGTGATTAACCTCTATGCTTTCTATCAGAGCATAGCGTTGAGATACATTCGTATTGAACTGGGCTTCGATCGCGCGACGATAGTAGCCTATATTCTTACCGCCGTTAGCTTACTGATGATGCAGTCTGTTCTGATGCTAAAAGTCAGGTATCGGCTGGTACTTTATGCATTGGCTTTCATGCTCAGCTATGCCGCTATCGTGTTCACGGGCACACGTGCCGCTATGCTGCTTTACCCTGTGCTCATTGGTTTGTCAGTGCTTGCGACAAAAAATGTGATATCTCATCGGCATAAGATCGTGATTATATTGCTTCTTCCGCTGCTACTTACCGTCTGTGGTTTTATCTTTAAGGATAAAATTGCTAAACGTATTGAGGATGCACAGAGAAATTTCGTCATGCTAAATACGGCAAAAGCGGATAACTCTATTTTCTCCCGAGTGTGGATGCAAATTATCGCAATCAGAACCGGCAATGATGCGCCTTTTGGGCAGTCTGCTGAAAGTCGAGCGAAAGAAGCGCTGAAAATTATTGCCGAAGAACCAAAATTATATAATGCCAAACGCTATCTCGACGTGCATATGCATAATGAAGTGCTGGAAACCTACTCGCTAAAAGGTATATGGGGCGTTGCCATACTGCTCGCCATCTACCTGGCCCTGATGATTCAGTCCTTCAGACCTGAACGAAATGCCATGCTACTGGGTGTCAGTGCTGCACTGACCCTCTATGGCCTGAGCGACGTTCTGTTCTTTAGCTCGGAGGCAACCATCACCTTTTCACTGGCAATTATCTTCAGTGTGTTGTCGCTAAAGAAAACTCGGGAGCAGGCAGATGAGTGAAATTGAAAAGGGTCACCTGCTCAGCGTTATTATTCCGTTCTACAATAATGAAGACTTTTTGGGCGACAGCCTGGAATCATTATTGCGACAAGTTGATGATGATATTGAGATCGTACTAGTTAATGACGGCTCAACAGATGGTTCAGTCATTGCAGCACAGAGTGTCCTGGATCGCTACGCCCATCCGCACGTTGTCTTTATTTCTCAGCAAAACGGGGGCATCGCGCACGCACGCAATGTTGGGCTTCGGCATGCCAGCGGACAGTATGTGACTTTCCTTGATGGGGATGATTTGCTCAGTCGTCACTATCTGATCACGCTTCGCCCACTGCTGTTATCCGGGAAGTATGAGTTAATAGATTTTAAATATCATATATTTGCCAATGCAACGCAGGAAGACAACCGCCCCGCAGAATCAGCATTTTCCACCAGTGATTTTACGCAGGGAATGAGCTGCCTGATGCCGCTTTTCAGTCGGTCCATGTGGCATCTGTGGAACAGAGTGTTCCATCGTTCTCTGCTCGTTGGTGAATCATTCGAAACAGGCCGACGCTATGAGGATGTGATCTTTACGCCATTCGTCTACTTCAAGACGCAAAAAATTGGCCATATCGATCACCCACTCTATTTTTATCGCGATAACAGCCAGGGCATCACCCGCAACGTTAAAGAAAAAGACATTGAAGACATGCTGTTTGCGATGCAGAAAATGCTGAGTTTTGCGGCGCAGCATCAACATGATAAGGCAATTAAACAGCTCGCTGCCCTGATGGTGCTCAACTGCTTTAACGAAGTAAAAGCCATGTCGAAGAAACTTTACGGCTACTACTTTTACCCCGAGAAAGTCCGGGAAGTATTAACGCAAGCCGCCACGCTGTGTGATGGCACTGCCGTACCGAAGAAAAAGGTCCGGCAGATGCGATACGCCTACATCGATACCTGGCTGTCACAACTCCGCTGGAAAATGACGAAGTGAAAGATTACTTCTCATTCAGCCGCAGGTGTTCCACAACCTCATCATAAACCCGCTGTGGTTGGATCACTCCCATCGGACTTTCTGCTTCCAGCGGCATCGTATAGCCAGTGCGGGAAAGATGAATAACGCGGTGCAGCTCTAAATCCTGAATAGGGCCGGTAGAGCGCGGGTCGGCGGTAACAAACAGGCTGATGGTTTTTACCTTCAGAGCGATCGCTACGTGCAGTGGCCCCGTATCACCGGTCACCAGCAAATCGAAACCATCCAGCAGCGTAATCATTTGCTGTAACCCGGTTTTCCCAATGCGGTCATCAACATGCTCTGCGGTCGTTGCGCTGACGCTTTGCAGAAAGCGCTGTGCTCTTTCCCTGTCGGTACCGCCGCCAATCAGCACAATTTTCACTTTCGGCCAGGCGGCCACCAGCATTTCAGCCAGTCTGACGTAATACGAAACAGGCCAGCAGCGTGACTCCGTTGATGCGCCCAGTTGAAAACCAATGGTTATCTGGTCAGGATTTTTTACCGCTCGCTCAAAAGGGGCAGGAATTTCCATGGTGGGATCGTCACTGCGGCATCCCAGAATCGAAACCAGCTCAAGCTTACGACGAACAAAATGTCCGTAGTAATGGAACACATAGTTGGTCAGCCATTTCTCCAGCCCGCTAATTCCGGAGCTGTAGTTATCGCGAATAATATATTTGGCCCCGGCCATCACGGCGCTGATCACATCATAGGGCAGATGCGAATGCATAATCAGAGCCAGATCGGGCTGATGCTCACGTAAGGATTTCAGCAGCGGGCCCAGCGTTTTGATTTTACTGTTCCAGTAAACGACGCGGTTAAAGTCTCGCCCGCCCTCCACCAGCTCCCGGTTCTTCTCATGCACGACCAGCGTAATATGCGCATCGGGATAACGCTCGCGTACGGCACGAATAGCGGGCGTATTGAACATAAAATCGCCGAGTGCCGTTGTCGAATAGATAACGATATTGTCGAAATGAATCCCACTGTCGAAAGTGGATTTATCCTGCAGACGGCCGTATCTGGCGGTATAGCGGTCAAGGAAAAAGTTCGCGAGCTTAATCTTCCATTTCTTCGACATCTCAACCCACTTTACTCTGGTAATATTCTGATAAAGTTAACCCCGTCGTACGCGACTGCAACCAGCTGAACAGCTGCTCCAAATCGTCATACAACGCGTCGATATCCGCGGCGGTTTTGAACGTCGGGCTGCCGCCGGGCATAAACTCCGACGAATGCAGCATAAACTCCACATAGTCGCTGCCAGCGGCCAGCGTTTTTTCCGCCACGCCGATCATCTGTTGAAGATTACCGCGCATCGGCCGCAGCCAGTGGACAGACGGGCTGCGACGCTTGCCGCGCAGCCGATCCCAGCCCTGCTTAACGCCGTTCATCAACGCTGAATGCTTGTACTGAATACTCATCGGCACTTCCAGCAGCGGGGAATCACCCGCCCGGGAAATATCCTGCGGATCGATAAAATAAGCACGATCGGGGAAATGCTGGTAATTGGTGCCGCCGTTGCCCTGCGGTGCACCCGGCGAAAACTGCCAGTTCACGCGCGGCGTGACCGAGCAATCCACCTGATAGCCCAGCTCAATCAGCAAACGGGCATAAAATTCGTTAAACGCCCAGCGTCCGGCACGGTGGCTGCGCATTTTAGTCTGCAGAGTGTCTTCCAGCAGCCGGGTGATGTAGCCGACTTTCTCGCGGATGAGCGCTTCAGGGTATTCAATCAGATAGGGTTTGTGCCGCCAGTCGTCGCCGGTGAGGTCCTGTATGGGGGGGTTATTCCACGCGTGCAGGTGCATGCCGATTTCCCCGGTATCGCGGGCAATCACGTCGCGGGCAAATTCAACGTAGGCCGGATCGACCGCCATTTCATAATTCGTCAGCCATGTCGGTTTAAAAGCGTACTTCTCACAAAGCTGCTGGAAACGGGGCAAAAACCGGGTGTTTTCGGTAGTGATCCGATCGTGATTCTGCCAAAGATTATCGCCTTCGGTATCGATGGTGATGATAAACGCGGGCTTACCCATATTCTTTCCTGTCAGCTCAATTACCTGCGGCTATGTTACGTAGCGGGCCAGCAAAGCGCAAAGGTAATTCCGCTCATCCCGGCGTTAGCGGGAGGCGAGGCTAGCCACGCCCTGGTGACTGCTTTAGAATCAACGACTGGTTTATTGAACAGCGATAAAGCATGGAATCTCTGGATCTGTCCCACATCCCTCACCCGGTATCACGTATCCTGGTGATCAAATTTCGCCACCATGGCGATATGCTGCTGACTACGCCGGTCATTCACTCATTAAAAGCCGCCTTTCCTGATGCTCAGATAGATGTGCTGCTTTTTGAGGAAACCCGAACCATGCTCAGCTGCCATCCTGATATCCACCAGATTTATGCCATCGATCGCAGCTGGAAAAAACAGGGTGTGCGCTTCCAGATTAGCCAGGAATGGCGGCTGATGAGCACGCTGAGAAAACAGCATTACGATATGGTGCTGAATCTGGCCGATCAGTGGCGCAGTGCGATTATTACCCGCTTCACCGGCGCACGTGTGCGTCTGGGGTTTGATTTCCCCAAGCGTCAGGGAAGGCTGTGGCGTCAGTGCCATACGCAGTTAGTTTCCACTGCAGACCATAATTCCCTGCATACCGTTGAGCAGAATCTGTCGCTGCTGGCCCCTTTGCGGCTTCCTGAGTACCGGGATAACGTCGCCATGCACTACTCTGACGCAGATCGTCAGATCGTTCGCGAGCTTGCCGGTCCGGAAGATTATATCGTGGTTCAACCGACCTCCCGCTGGTTCTTCAAATGCTGGAGCGAGGAGAAATTTGCTGCCACGCTTCAGGGGCTGCTGGATGATGGCCGAAAAGTCGTACTGACCTCCGGTCCTGACGGCAAAGAAATAGCGATGGTCGAAGGAATTATTGATCGACTGAGCTCGCGGGAAGGCGTTCTCTCTCTGGCCGGGAAGCTGACGCTGACCCAGCTTGCCGCGCTGATTGACGGTGCGCAGCTGTTTATCGGCGTAGATTCCGTTCCGATGCACATGGCTGCGGCACTTCAAACGCCAACCGTCGCGCTGTTTGGCCCCTCAAAGCTGGTTTTCTGGCGCCCGTGGCAAGTTAAAGGCGAAATCATCTGGGCTGGAGACTACGCTCCCCTGCCGGACCCGGACAGCGTCGATACCCGCACCAGCGAACGCTATCTGGATGCCATCCCCGTTGACGATGTCCTGGCAGCAGCACGGAGGCTTTTAGCATGAAACCCATCAGACTGGCGATCGTACGGCAGAAATACCGACCCGATGGCGGCGCAGAGCGTTTTATCGCCCGCGCGCTGGAAGCGCTGGACCAGCAGTCACTGGACCTCAATGTGATTACCCGTGAATGGCAGGGTCAGCGCCAGCCCAACTGGCACCTGCATATCTGTAATCCGACAAAATGGGGCCGCATCAGCCGCGAGCGAGGGTTTGCCGACGCCGCCCGGGCGCTGTGGCAGCGTGAAAACTTCGATATCGTTCAGAGCCACGAGCGCATTGCCGGATGCGATATCTACCGTGCCGGCGACGGTGTTCATCAGCGCTGGCTTGAGCTGCGCGGCCGGCTAATGCCGGGCTGGCGACATAAACTATTGCTGGCGAATCGTTATCACCGCTACGTGATGGCGGCCGAAAAAGCGATGTATGAAGCTCCGGAGCTGAAAGCCGTCATCTGCAATGCAGAGATGGTAAAGCAGGAAATCATCCAGCGATTTGGCGTTGCCGGTGACAAAATCCATGTCATCTACAACGCCATTAATATTGCCCAGTTCGTACCGGCGGAGATGGCGACACGGGCGGCTATCCGGCAGAAAATCGCGCTGCCGCTGGATGCCAGCGTGCTGATTTATGTTGGCTCCGGCTTCGAGCGTAAAGGGCTGGCGGCGGCAATACGCGCAGTAGCCAGTACCGATCGCTACCTGCTGGTCGTCGGCAAAGATAAAGCAGAGAAACAGTACAGAGCACTGGCGACTACGCTGGGCTGTGCCGATCGTATCCGCTTCGTTGGGATGCAATCGGATACGCTGCCGTGGTATCAGGCCGCCGATGGGCTGTTGCTGCCCACGCTGTACGATCCCTTCCCCAACGTTATCCTCGAGGCAATGGCCTGCGGTCTGCCGGTGATCACCTCGACCACCTGCGGCGGCGCGGAGTTCATTCAGCAGGGACACAATGGCTATGTATGCGATGCGCTGGATATCACTGCGCTGCGCGATGCGGTGATGGCCCTTCCCGCTTGTGCGACCGACAGCAGCATGGCGCTGGCGGCCCGTGAACAAGTGATGGCTTCCACGCCACAGCGGCTGTCACAGCAGCTTGTATCGCTTTATCAACAGATTCTGGACTAACCAATGCGTATTTTGATGATTATTGACGGCCTGCCGGGCGGCGGTGCAGAAAAAGTGGTACTGACGCTGTGCGAAGGGATGCAGAAGATGGGCCACAATGTCAGCCTGTTCTCGCTGCGTAACGTGTGCAATTACGCTATCCCGGACGGGATTGATTATCAGATCGTAGAACGCCCGAGCAAAGCTCCCTGGCGCAAGCTGACCGAGCTGTCGCGCCGCGCCGCCGCGCTGGATGATGCCATTGCAGTCAGCGAATCGCATCGCGGCAGCTATGATTTAATCTTCTCCAATCTGCATAAAACCGACCGGATTGTATCGCGCTGTAAAGCCATTCCGCCGCAGAAGCTGTGGTACTGCATTCACGGTATTCTCTCTACCTCTTACCTGGGTCATCGCAGCGGGTTCAGCCGCTGGCTGAAACTGCGTAAGATCGCCCGTGTTTATCAGGGCAAAAATATCGTCGCGGTCTCCCGCGCGGTGGGAGAGGATTTGACCCAACAGCTGGCGATCTCGCCATCGCGGCTGGCGGTTATCAATAATCCTTTTGATATTGAAAGTATTCTGCAGCAGGCAGCAGAACCTTTATCCGTCGCGGGCGTGCCTTATATCGTTCACGTCGGGCGTTTTCATCCGCACAAGCGCCATGACCGCCTGCTGGAAGCCTTTGCTGCATCGGGTATTCCGGCCAAACTGGTGCTGGCAGGAACCGGCAGCGAAGACCAGCTCGCGAAGACGAAGGATCTGGCCATTCGTTTGGGTATTGATGACCGGGTGGTTTTTGCCGGTTTCCAGGCTAATCCTTACCCGCTGATTAAGCATGCCCGAATGCTGGTACTGAGTTCAGACAGTGAAGGTTTTGGTAATGTGCTGGTGGAAGCCCTGCTGTGCGGCACCCCGGTGGTCAGCACGCGCTGCCCGGGTGGCCCAGCGGAAATTCTCGAACGTATGGGCATGAAGGATGCGCTGGCAGAGTTAACTGCCGATTCACTGGCCGCGAAGATAGCGGCGACCTGGCAGTCGCCACCGTTCATCGATAGCCAAAAGCTCGCTGAATATGATTTAGAACCCGTTTGCCGTCAGTATCTGGCGCTTCAGGAGAAATCAATCCGCTAAGCTTTGTAGCTGCTGCCAGACCTCATCGACGCTGACATCTGCGCACTCACCGGATGGCGTCTGCATAATCCGGTAGTCGCCTGACCACGGATGCCAGACCTTGCTATCCGTGTCACCAAACAGCACCACCTGCTTTTTATTCATTGCCGAGGCCAGATGCATCTGGCCTCCGTCGCTGCACAGCAGGCGCTCGCAGTGTTCAAAAGCCGCCACCAGCTCGCGTACCGACGCGGTGGGATAAAGAGAAACTCGCTCACTGTCACAGGCAGCCAGAACCTGCTCAGCACGATGTTCATCGCCGACATCATCAGGCGCCAGCGTGCCCTGCGGGGACCAGAAGATGACCGCACTGCCGTTACCGGTCGCCAGGTGGCGCTGGATGATCTCAACGTAGCGCTCCAGCGGCCAGCGGCGTTTAGGGCTGCGGCTACTGATATGCACAGCCAGAACCGGACCGTCGTTATAGCTTCGCTCGGCAAAACGGCGGGCGGCCTGCTGGCGCTCCTGCTCGCTCAGCCAGATCCGCACCGGGGGAATCGTCAGCTTTTTGTCGCTGATGGCCGAGAGATAGCTAAAGGTACGCTCCACCTGGTGCTCACCAATAAAATCTGCGGCTCGGAAAGGAACGCTTATCGCCCGGTCGCCGGTATCGGCACCGATGATATGCTTTACACCCGCCATTTTCGCCAGCCGAAGGCTGTATACGCAGGGATTCGGGTTCGCCAGGATCGCAGCATCAAAGCGGATGCGGCGCAGCCGCATGAAAATTTTCAGACGATCGAGATACACGCCAAACTTGCTCTCATTTTTCTTACGGTGCTTGGCTTTACGGTAAATAAAGGTGTTTTCAATATGCGGATTATTTTTGACCACGTCCTGGCTGACGGTGTTGATCAGTAAATAGACATTGGCATCGGGCCAGGCAGATTTGACCCCTTCAATCAGCGGCGTGGTACACACCAGATCGCCAATATTGTCACGGCGGATAATCAAAATGTTTTTCATTGTACTTTTCAGGCGACGGTTCTCGCCCAATCTTTTCACCGATGCCAAAGAGTAGATCCCAGCCCCTCTTCAACCAGTTTTCAAAACATCTCAATCCGTCGAGAGCATAAAAAAGTGCGTCTGTTGAAACACACTTGCGGTATCCGATCGTTCGCCCGCTAACAGCTCAGACAGCACGTAATATTAAATTACACATGTATCGTCAAAAAAAGAATTCCCGCCTTGCCATAATAACGACTAACACTATGAAAATTAGTGTAATAAGAAAATACTTAGAGAATGGACTCTTCTATGCAACTCCCACCCCTGCTCACGGTGATCGTTCCACTGTACAACGCCGGTCGTTTTTTTAAGCCCTTTATGGAATCGCTGCTGGCACAAACTTTCCAACAGCTGGAAATAATCATTGTTGATGATGGCTCAACCGACGGCTCCGGGGAATCAGCCGATGAATATGCCGGCCGTGTGGCACATATTCGCGTGATCCATCAGGCAAACAGCGGCGTATCACGGGCCAGGAATGCCGGTCTGCGGGAGGCCCGTGGGCAGTATGTTACCTTTCCCGATGCGGACGATATTCTGGAACCGCAGATGTATCAGACCCTGATGGAAATTGTATTAGCGGATGACCTTGACGCCGCGCAGTGTAATGCTCTGCGTATTAATGCTCACAATGATCACAGCAGCCCGCTGATTCCTTTTGACCGATTACAGTCAACGTCCATCATGTCCGGTGCAGACTGGCTCAACCAGGCGCTGAAAACCCGCCGCTATCTGCATGTTGTCTGGCTGGGGGTTTATCGTCTTTCGCTGATTCATGAATGCAGGCTGCGCTTTATCCCCGGCCTTCATCATCAGGACATACCGTGGACGACCGAATTCATGTTTAACGCGCGAAGAGTGCGCTATAGCGATGCCCCACTCTACCGTTACAGAATTCATACCGAATCGATTAGCCACCGCCGCCGCCAGGGTCGGCAAAATGTCCGATACCAGCGCCATTATCTTCGCATCTGCGCTTTGCTGGACGATATGAATCGCCGCTATCAGCATCGGATACCCGTCTATCGTTCCTTTCATGCACAAATTACCCGCGAGGCACTCAGCGTCTGTCATGCTATTCGCCGCGAAACGGATGCCGAGGCCCGCCGCACAATGATTCACGACCTCATGCGAACCCGAACACCTCAGCGTATGATGCGGAACGCACGCGGTATTACTCAGTGGTATAAACTGCTGGTATGGCAGATGCGCCTGTTTTATCTCTATCACTCCCACCGAGTGAGTGAATAAGACACACTGCGGTATTTAACGCCGCCATCATCAGGTACAGTAGCCCAATAATGAAGTACTGTGAGACAGCATCACTTATCTGATAACATGCCCTATTATTCCTTTTTTTGGCAATCTCTGGGCATAAGTCTCTTTTCACCTGAAAAAACAATGTGATGATTACCATTTATACCGTTTTACTGTATCTCATTCAGCCCTTCATCTGGCTCCGTCTCTGGCTACGCGGGCGGAAAGCGCCTGCCTATCGTCTGCGATGGGCTGAACGCTATGGTTTCTGCAAAGGTAAAGTAAAACCTGATGGGATCTTGCTGCATTCGGTTTCTGTCGGTGAAACCCTGGCCGCCATACCGCTTGTTCGTGCGCTACGCCATCGCTATCCCGATCTGCCGATCGTCGTAACGACTATGACACCAACGGGTTCCGAACGCGCCAGCTCAGCGTTTGGTAAAGACGTTCATCATGTCTATCTGCCCTATGATTTACCCGGCGCAATGAACCGCTTCCTTGATACTGTCAATCCCCGACTGGTTATCATTATGGAAACCGAGCTCTGGCCGAACATGATCTCGCTGCTGCACGCGCGTAAAATTCCACTGGTGATCGCCAACGCCCGTCTGTCCGAACGCTCGGCGAAGGGCTATCAGAAGATCGCCAAGTTTATGAAGCAGCTGCTGCAAAAAATTACCCTAATCGCCGCGCAAAACCAGGAAGACGGTGAACGCTTTATCGGCCTTGGGCTAAAACGTTCGCATCTGGCGGTGACCGGCAGCCTGAAGTTTGATATTTCCGTGACCCCTGAGCTGGCTGCTCGCGCCGTGACGCTGCGACGCCAGTGGGCACCGCACCGCCCGGTATGGATAGCCACCAGCACCCATGAAGGCGAAGAGAGCATTATTCTGGAGGCGCACCGCAAACTGCTTGCCCGTTTCCCGACGCTGTTATTGATCCTGGTACCGCGCCACCCGGAGCGCTTCGACACCGCGCGTAACCTGACGCAGAAGGCTGGGATGAGCTACACGTTGCGCAGCAGCGGAGAAATCCCCTCCGGCAGCACGCAGGTAGTCATCGGCGATACCATGGGAGAACTGATGCTGCTATACGGAATTGCCGATCTGGCGTTTGTGGGCGGCAGCCTGGTTGAGCGCGGCGGTCATAACCCGCTGGAGCCTGCGGCTCATGCCATTCCGGTTCTGATGGGGCCACATACCTTTAACTTTAAAGATATTTGCTCCCGCCTGCAGCAGGCTGACGGTCTGATCACCGTGACCGATGCCGATTCACTGGATAAAGAGATTGGTACGCTGCTGACCGACGAGGACTATCGTCTCTATTACGGTCGTCATGCGGTTGATGTTCTGCATCAGAATCAGGGCGCACTCCAGCGTCTGCTCCATCTCCTGGAGCCTCACCTGCCACAGCGGAATCACTAAATGAACACTCGCCAGCAGCTGTCGGTTGTCCTGATTGCGAAAGATGCGGCGGAACTCCTGCCGGAATGTCTGACTTCGGTCAGTTGGGCGGATGAAATTATTCTGCTCGACTCCGGCAGTCGCGACGGCACAGCAGAAATCGCTGAACGTCACGGGGCGCGCGTCTTCCACTCCACGGAATGGCACGGCTATGGCAAACAGCGCCAGCTGGCGCAGAGCTATGCCAGCCACGCAATGATCTTGATGATCGATACTGACGAACGCGTGACGCCAGAACTGCGCCGCAGCATTGAGCTGGTACTTGAACAACCCGCCTCAGAGACGGTGTACAGTATTGCCCGGCGTAATCTGTTCCTTGGTCGCTTTATGCGTCATAGCGGCTGGTATCCCGATCGTGTCACACGGCTTTATCCGCGCAGCTATCGCTACAACGATAATCAGGTTCATGAATCACTGGAAACCGAACAGGCAAAAGTCCGGCCTCTTCAAGGAGACCTCCTGCATCTGACCTGCCGTGATTTTTCCGATTTTCAGTGGAAACAGTTCGCCTATGCAGAAGCCTGGGCAAAACAGCGCCACCAGCAGGGTAAACGCTGCGGTATTGCGGCAATTTTCGGCCACACCGCAGGTGCCTTCCTGAAAACGCTGGTGCTGCGCGCCGGTTTTCTGGACGGCAAGCAGGGATGGCTACTGGCCGTGGTTAATGCACAGTACACGTTTAATAAATATACGGCCCTGTGGGCTCTCAATCACGCATCCAGGAACGGCAGACTATGAGCACCAAAGCCATCTACCCCGGCACCTTCGACCCAATGACCAATGGTCATCTGGATATCGTGACGCGCGCCGCACTGATGTTTGACCATATCGTTCTGGCAGTAGCGGCCAGCCCCAGTAAAAAGCCCATGTTCACGCTGGAAGAGCGCGTGGCGCTGGCCACAGAAGTGACGGCACATCTGGGTAATGTGGAAGTGATCGGCTTCAGCGATTTAATGGCAAACTTCGCCAAAGCGCAGCAGGCCAACGTGCTGGTACGAGGGCTGCGGGCGGTATCTGACTTCGAATATGAGCTGCAGCTAGCGCATATGAACCGCCATCTACTGCCAACGCTGGAAAGTGTCTTCCTGATGCCTTCTGAAGAGTACTCGTTTATCTCATCATCCTTGATGAAGGAAGTCGCACGCCACGGCGGTGAGGTAAAAGCCTTCCTGCCGGCACCGGTGTATCTGGCCCTGCAGGCGAAGCTCTGAGTCTATTTCTGGCAGCGCGGACAGAAGAAGGTGCTTCTCTGAGCGTGTTTACTGCTTTCTATCGGCGTGCCGCACGCGCGGCACGGTTCTCCCGCCCGCCCATACACCTGTAGCTCCTGAGCAAAGTAGCCGGGCTTCCCGTCGCTCTGCAGAAAATCCCGCAGCGTAGTACCACCCTGTTCGATTGAACGCAGCAGCACGGCCTTGATGGTGGCCACCAGCAGGTCTGCTTCAGACTCATTGAGCGCCATGGCAGGACGATCGGGATGGATACCGGCAACGAACAGAGATTCACTGGCGTAGATGTTGCCCATCCCCACTACCAGCTTGTTGTCCATCAGCCACGGTTTGATCGCCGTGCGCTTACCGCGCGATTTCGCAAACAGATATGCACCGTTAAAACTGTCTTCCAGCGGTTCAGGACCGAGATGGGAGAGAACCGAACTGGCTGCAAGATCGGTACACCATAGCCAGGCACCAAAGCGACGCGGATCGGTATAGCGCAGCACCTTACCGTTACTCATGACCAGGTCAACGTGGTCATGCTTCGCCGGCGGCAGTTCGTGCGGAAGCATTCGCAGGCTGCCGGACATGCCCAGGTGGATGATAATCCATCCGGTCGGCAGTTCCAGCAGCAGATATTTGGCACGCCGCTGCACGCTGAGCACAGGCTGATCGCTGAGAGCATGTATTTCGTGTGAGACGGGCCAGCGCAGGCGGGAATTACGCACCACGGCGTGCAGAATCGTTGCGCCGACCAGATGTGGCTCAATTCCGCGTCGGCTGGTTTCTACTTCTGGTAATTCTGGCATCTTCCCGCTCCCGTTGGCATATCAACATAATGACGCAGTACTCTAATACAAAACTCAGAAACAAAAAAACCCGGCCGGAGCCGGGTTTTTCAACTGAGATTAATTACTTAATCTTAGCTTCTTTGTAGATCACGTGCTGGCGGACAACCGGATCGAATTTCTTCAGTTCCAGTTTTTCCGGCTTAGTACGTTTGTTCTTCGTGGTGGTATAGAAGTGACCTGTACCAGCAGAAGAAACCAGCTTGATCTTCTCACGAATACCTTTAGCCATGTTTCAGTTCCTTACCTTAGTACTTCTCACCGCGGGTACGCAGATCGGCCAGAACCGTCTCAATACCCTTTTTATCGATTACACGCATGCCTTTGGCAGATACGCGTAGTGTAACGAAGCGCTTTTCGCCCTCAACCCAAAAACGGTGAGAGTGCAGGTTCGGCAGGAAACGGCGTTTCGTCGCGTTCATTGCGTGGGAACGGTTGTTACCCGTCACCGGACGCTTGCCAGTTACTTGGCAGACTCGTGACATGTCTATTCTCCAAAAATCAAATCAGCTCGAGCTTTAAAAATAAGGTTTTGGCCGCCTCGTCAGACTAATAGCCTATCCAGGCGAGTTCTATGTGAACCCGCTGAGCAGGCCCAAACGCCAAACCCGAGATTCTCAAAGGTGGCGTAGTATACGCCCTGTAGCGCGAGTGCTCAAGTCCCGAACAGATAAAGATCCCTCTGGATCGCCTGTAACCGTCTTAATTGCATGTGAAACAGCCTGTTTTTGTACGCTGAACGGCCCGACATTCGTGATTGAAGGCAGTAAAAGGCGATTTTTCACATCCACCCCAGTTCGGCAAAAGAAACATATTCACCTCGCCCAATCACGATATGGTCAAGCACACGAATGTTAAGCAACGAGCAGGCACGGACGATTTGCTGAGTAATATCACGATCGGCGCGGCTTGGTTTTGCCAGCCCGGAGGGATGATTGTGAGCCAAAATCAGTGCCGCCGCATTGTGCTTTAAGGCTTCGCGGACAATTTCCCGCGGATGGACTTCCACGCTGTTGATGGTACCGCTGAACATCTCGCAGGTATGGATAACCCGGTGCTGGTTATCAAAAAAGATCACCTGAAAGATCTCGCGCTCCCGATGAGCAAGCGAACTGTGTAAAAAATCCAGCATTTGCTCAGAGCTTGTCACGGCATGGCTCTTCAGCGCTTCCTGACAGGTAAAACAGCGCCTCGCCAGCTGAGCGACGGCATGAATCTGCGCATATTTAGCGAGACCTATCCCCCCTACCGCCTGAAATTCCTCCTTACTGGCATTCATCAGTCGATACAGCGACCCAAAATGATCGATTAAGCGCTGCGACAATTCCATCACATGTACTCCGCGCGTGCCGGTCCGCAAAAAAATGGCCAGCAGCTCACAGTCACTCAATGTTGCCGCTCCAAATTTGATCAACTTTTCACGCGGGGGTAGCCCCTGCCACTTATTTTCCATCTTCTGCGTCTCCTTGCCTGAATACGCAAAATCATGTCATTATATACAGTAGTTTTCTATCACTAACCGCTGGCTTTACGAGGCAGATCGCAAAGGGACCCAGGTGAAAAATAACCAGCCCGATCGAATGTGATAAAATATCCAGCATTGCGGTACAAAGTTACCGGGCAGGCTCAACAGAAGGCGAAAGGCAGATGATGGGATTATCGGGAAAGCGGATTGTTCTGGGCGTCAGCGGCGGTATTGCCGCCTATAAAACGCCAGAGCTGGTCCGCAGGCTCCGCGATCGCGGAGCAGAAGTCCGCGTGGTGATGACGGATGCTGCGAAAGCTTTTATCACCCCACTTAGCTTACAGGCCGTTTCCGGTTTCCCGGTATCGGATGATTTGCTCGATCCGGCTGCCGAAGCGGCGATGGGCCATATCGAACTGGGGAAATGGGCAGATCTGGTGATTCTGGCACCGGCGACTGCCGATCTTATCGCACGCGTTAATGCCGGAATGGCTAACGATCTCGTCACCACTATTTGTCTGGCAACGGCGGCTCCCGTTGCGATTGTGCCGGCCATGAACCAGCAGATGTATCGCGCGTTACCCACCCAGCATAACATCCAGCAGCTGGCACAGCGTGGTGTGATGATCTGGGGTCCTGACAGCGGCAGCCAGGCCTGCGGTGACGTTGGGCCGGGACGCATGCTTGACCCATTAGCGATTGTTGATCTGGCTGTTAGCTGGGCCACACCTGTCAATGACCTGCAACATCTTCATATTATGATCACCGCGGGCCCAACTCGCGAAGCACTGGACCCGGTGCGCTTCATCAGTAACCACAGCTCCGGTAAAATGGGGTTTGCCATCGCCGCAGCCGCAGCCAAACGCGGGGCCAGCGTCACGCTGGTAGCGGGTCCTGTTGAATTGCCAACCCCGCCATGGGTCAAACGCATCGACGTCACGACGGCACTTGAGATGCAGCACGCCGTGATGGAACAGGTGGCGAAGCAGCATATTTTCATCGGCTGTGCAGCGGTGGCTGATTATCGCGCCGCAGCGGTTGCCGAAGAAAAAATCAAAAAGCAGGGTGATGAAATTACCCTGAAAATGGTGAAAAACCCTGATATTGTCGCCGGCGTGGCGGCTTTAGCCGAGGGGCGCCCCTACGTGGTAGGATTTGCTGCTGAAACCCAGAATGTGGAAGAATACGCACAACAAAAACGGGCGCGCAAGAATCTGGACTTGATCTGCGCCAATAATGTTGCCAAAGCCGGGCAGGGTTTCAATAGCGATTCCAATGCTCTTCACCTTTTTTGGCAGGAAGGAGATAAAGTCTTACCGCTCAGCGATAAGTCTCTCCTTGGCCAACAGTTACTAGACGAGATAGTCATCCATTATGATGAAAAAAATCGACGTTAAGATTTTAGATCCGCGTGTCGGCAACGAATTCCCTCTACCGACCTACGCGACCTCTGGATCTGCCGGGCTTGATCTGCGCGCATGCCTGGACGGCGCAGTTGATCTGCAGCCGGGCCAGACTACGCTGGTGCCAACGGGGTTAGCTATCCATATTGCCGACCCGACGCTGGCTGCCGTTATTCTGCCGCGTTCCGGCCTCGGGCATAAACATGGCGTGGTGCTGGGCAACCTGGTTGGCCTGATTGATTCTGACTACCAGGGACAGCTGATGGTTTCTGTCTGGAACCGCGGCCAGGACGCATTTACTATCGAACCCGGCGAGCGTATTGCTCAGATGGTCTTTGTTCCTGTGGTGCAGGCTGAGTTCAATCTGGTCAATGATTTTGACACCAGCGTGCGTGGTGAAGGCGGTTTTGGCCATTCTGGTCGCCAGTAACTCACCACCACTCCCGTAAAACGAAACCCGTTTTTTCGCCGTGAGCCATCAGGCTCACGGACGTTGCGTGGGCTCGTGCCCATTTATGGTGATCTTTTCAGGGGTCTTTTAAGACATGGTTGAAAAAAAGAGTGCGAAAAGGAATCGTCGCGAGGAAATCCTGCAGGCACTGGCGCAGATGCTGGAATCAAGTGATGGCAGCCAGCGGATAACGACCGCAAAACTGGCAGCAAGCGTTGGCGTATCTGAAGCTGCGCTCTACCGTCATTTTCCCAGCAAGACCAAGATGTTTGACAGCCTGATCGAATTTATCGAAGACAGCCTGATTACGCGCATCAATCTGATTTTGAAAGACGAAAAAGAAACGCTGCCGCGTTTGCGTCTTATCACGCAGTTGATTCTGGGCTTTGGTGAGCGTAATCCGGGTTTAACGCGAATTTTGACCGGCCATGCGCTGATGTTTGAACAGGATCGTCTGCAGGGGCGTATCAACCAGCTGTTTGAGCGTATTGAAGTACAAATTCGCCAGGTGATGCGCGAAAAGAAAATGCGTGAAGGCGAAGGGTTCGCTACGGATGAAACGCTGTTGGCCAGCCAGCTGCTGGCTTTTTGCGAAGGGCTGCTTTCGCGTTTTGTTCGTTCAGAGTTTCGCTATCGTCCGACAGCGGAATTTGAAGTTCGCTGGCCGCTGTTCGCAATGCAGCTGGTATAACCGACGTGGACTGGCCCAGCAATGAGGCCAGCCCATATCGACTTTTCAGGTCAGCCGATGTTTCAGATACCGTATTCGCTACGGTAGGCGCGAACTGCCGCCAGGTGGTCGGCAAGCTCAGGTTTCTCTTCCAGATAGCTGATTAACTCTTTCAGCGTGATAATCGAAATCACCTTACAGCCGTAATCCCGCTCCACTTCCTGGATAGCCGAAATGGCGCCGCGTCCGCGTTCCTGACGATCGAGGGAAATCAGTACACCAGCCAGGCTCGCCTCGTTCGCCGCAATGATCTCCATAGACTCACGGATCGCCGTACCGGCGGTAATCACATCATCCACCAGCATCACCTTACCCTGCAGCGGGCTGCCAACCAGCGTGCCGCCTTCACCGTGAGTTTTGGCCTCTTTTCGGTTAAAGCAGTACGGCACATCGCGATCGTGATGATCGGCCAGTGCAACGGCAGTGGTGGTAGCAATCGGGATACCTTTGTAGGCCGGACCGAACAACAGATCGAAATCAATGCCTGAATCTACCAGAGCCTGCGCATAGAAACGGCCCAACAGGGCCAGATCGCGACCGGTGTTGAACAGACCTGCGTTAAAGAAGTACGGGCTTTTACGCCCTGACTTCAGCGTGAACTCACCAAACTTCAGCACCTGCTTGTTGATGGCGAATTCGATAAATTGGCGCTGCCAGGCTTTCATGTTGTCATTCCTCAATATTCAGGCAAAAAAAAGGCGACTCTTGGGTCGCCTGGAAAAATCAGATACTCAGCGCTGCTTTCTGCGCCTGTACCAGTGTGTCAATGCCGCCCCGGGCCAGCTCAAGCAGTTTGAGCAGCTCATCGTGGCTGAAGGGTTCGCCCTCTGCTGTCCCCTGTACTTCAATCATACGACCGTCTTCGGTCATCACCACGTTCATATCCGTTTCGGCAGCGGAATCTTCAACATATTCCAGATCGCACAGCGCTTCGCCGTTTACGATGCCAACGGAAATGGCAGCAACCATGCCTTTCATTGGATTGGCCTTCAGCTTGCCAGTCGCAACAAGATGATTCAGTGCATCGGCCAATGCCACGCAGGCACCAGTGATGGATGCGGTGCGCGTACCGCCGTCGGCCTGTAATACGTCGCAGTCCAGGGTGATGGTAAATTCGCCCAGCGCTTTCAGATCCAGCGCGGCGCGCAGGGAGCGAGCGATCAGGCGCTGGATCTCCAGCGTGCGGCCACCCTGTTTACCTTTCGCCGCTTCGCGGGCGTTACGGCTATGGGTGGCGCGAGGCAGCATGCCGTATTCAGCCGTCACCCATCCCTGCCCCTGACCTTTCAGGAAACGAGGAACGCCCTCTTCAATCGTTGCAGTACACAGTACTTTGGTATCACCGAATTCAACCAGCACAGAGCCTTCTGCATGTTTGGTGTAATGACGGGTCAGGGTTACGGGGCGCACCTGATGTGCGCTACGGCCTGATGGACGCATAGTATGTTCTCCGGCTAGCTAATTATAATTGGCTGCGCATTATACGGATTTCACTGGTGAATGCCTATCTAAGGCAGCTTCATCCGCGCGCTGTTATGCAACTGGCAGATAATCAACGTTTAAAACAGCAAGATAATCGGGAACAGGATGTAAAAATAATCGAGATATGGCTAAATGCCCCTCTTTATTGACTCTTCACGCGGGACCGTCCGTATGACTGCTGTTTTACATTTTATTCTGGCCCTGGCCATTATCTTCTGCCTGGCGCTGCTATTCAGTTCCGACCGAAAGAAAATTAGTCCACGCGTACTGTTACAGCTGGTCGTAATTGAAGGCGCTTTGGCCTGGTTCTTCCTGAACGCATCCGGTGGACTAAGCGTAGTGAGTGCTGTGTCCGGCTTCTTCGAGGTGCTGTTGAAATATGCCGCACAGGGTACCGACTTTGTGTTTGGCAACATGAGCTCCCAGGGGCTGGCTTTTATCTTCCTGGGCGTACTGTGCCCAATCGTCTTTATCTCTGCGCTAATCGGTATTTTACAGCACCTGAAGATCCTGCCGCTGCTGATCCGGTTTGTTGGTACCGTGCTGTCTAAAATCAACGGTATGGGTAAGCTGGAGTCATTCAACGCCGTCAGTACCTTAATCCTTGGTCAGTCAGAGAACTTTATCGCCTATAAGGGTATCCTGGCAGAGATTTCGGAGCGGCGCCTCTACTCAATGGCCGCAGCCGCGATGTCTACCGTTTCACTGTCGGTTGTCGGTGCCTACATGTCGATGATTGAACCGCGCTATGTAGTAGCCGCACTGGTGCTTAACATGTTTAGCACCTTTATCATCCTGTCGATTATTAACCCGACGCCGGTGGGTGATGAACCCGAGATTCGGCTGGAAAAACTGCACGAAGACCAGAGCTTCTTTGAGATGCTTGGCGAGTACATCCTCGCAGGTTTTAAAGTCGCGATGATTATCCTGGCCATGCTGATTGGATTTATTGCCCTAATCACAGCGGTTAATGCACTGTTTGCTGCGGTATTCGGTATCAGCTTCCAGCAGATCCTTGGCTATATTTTCTGGCCGTTTGCCTGGCTGATCGGTATTCCACCGGCCGATGCCCTGAAAGCCGCCAGTATTATGGCCACTAAGCTGGTGACCAACGAGTTTGTCGCGATGATTGAACTGAAAAAAATCGCAGCGGAACTGTCACCGCGCGGGTTGGGGATACTGTCCGTCTTCCTGGTTTCGTTTGCTAACTTTGCCTCCATCGGCATTGTGGCAGGTGCCATCAAGGGACTTAACGAGCAGCAGGGGAATGTGGTATCACGCTTCGGCCTGAAGCTGATCTATGGCTCCACGCTGGTCAGTTTACTTTCCGCCGCCTTCGCCGGGCTGGTGTTGTAAACATTTAGCCCGGTACTGCGGTACCGGGCTGCTGGATAAGTTAACCTCGGTCAGAAAGCCACGCAGGCCGGTGTATCAACCCGCATAACCGAATCCTGAGCAAAACGCTGCTTGTAAATCGCCCTCAACGCTTCAATCCCCTGCTCACTGCTCCGATCCGTTGCATGAATCAGCATCAGCGCTTTGCTGTCTTCACGCGCGAGCTTTCCGTCGTTGCCCAGCCACTGTCCTTTCGCGTTAAATACCGTCAGGCCATCTTTAAAGCGCGGTGTAACATCCTTATCAACAAACGTCTGCCATTCAGCCTCAGTAATCGCCTGCCCGTGCGGCCTGTTCAGGCCAAAATAGAGCGTTGTCTGCTGCATCGCCTCACCGGTCGCACATGTCGGTGTCGGTGCCGCTGTGCTCGTCACCTTGCCTGCCACACTGCATCCCGTGAGCGCTAAGAGTAAAAAAGAAGAATAAAATAAACGAGCAGACATGAACTCTCCTGGTAAATAACGATGGCGATCGAGTGGCCCGGCACTCAGGCCGGATTATTCTTAACATATTAATCTCTGGTTGATAAAACGTCAGCCGTTGCTCCGACTTTTGACTGAATACCTGTTAAGCCAGCGCCTGCGCCGTTATACTTCCGGCATCTTTCTCTTAAGCGAGTACGCAAAATGATCCGCAGTATGACCGCCTACGCCCGCCGCGAAACCAAAGGTGATTGGGGCAGCGCCGCCTGGGAGCTGCGTTCCGTAAACCAGCGCTATCTTGAAACGTATATCCGTCTGCCAGAGCAATTCCGCGGGCTGGAACCGGCTATTCGCGAACGCATCCGCAATCGGCTGACTCGCGGTAAAGTGGAAGTGAATCTGCGTTTCGACGCCGATCCCAGTACGCAGAGTGCACTGGTACTGAATGAAAAGCTGGCGATCCAACTGGTACAAGCGGCTAACTGGGTCAAAATGCAAAGCGATGAGGGTGAAATTAACCCGGTAGATATTCTGCGCTGGCCCGGAGTGATGTCGGCTGAAGAGCAGGATCTGGATGCCATCTCAGCACAGCTATTAATTCTGCTCGATGGTGCCATTGACGACTTTATTGCTGCTCGTGAGGTCGAAGGTGCTGCACTGAAGGCACTTATTGAGCAGCGTCTGGAAGGCGTCAGTTCAGAAGTCAGCAAAGTTCGCACTCATATGCCAGATGTTCTTAAATGGCAGCGCGAGCGCCTGGTAGCCCGTCTGGAAGACGCGCAGGTTCAGCTGGAAAACAACCGTCTGGAGCAGGAACTGGTGATGCTGGCACAGCGCGTGGATGTTGCCGAAGAGCTGGATCGCCTGGAAGCGCACGTGAAGGAAACCTATAACATCCTGAAGAAAAAAGAGGCAATTGGCCGCCGTCTGGACTTTATGATGCAGGAATTCAACCGTGAATCCAATACACTAGGCTCCAAATCGATTAATGCTGAAATCACCGCATCGGCCATTGAGCTTAAGGTGCTGATTGAGCAGATGCGCGAGCAGATTCAGAACATTGAGTAGCTTTTCTGCATCAATTTCTCCTGGTTGAGAGAGCAGAGAACCTTCAATCAACACCCTAACGCTATAAGCCTGCTTATAGCGTTTTTTTTATGGTAGGAAGAAGATGCTTCAGAGGGTAAACTATCACCCTTCTTTTAATATGGATTTATTTGAGGCTCAACCATGCAAACTTTACCTCCCTGCCCTAAGTGCCACTCTGAATACAGCTGGCAGGATGGAGACATGCTTAACTGCCCGGAATGCGGTCATGTCTGGGCTGATGGTGCTGACAGTGGTGCGGATGAGGGGCTTATCGTTAAAGATGCCAATGGTAATTTACTGGCAGATGGCGACAGCGTGACGATCATTAAGGACCTGAAAGTGAAAGGAAGTTCAACACCGCTAAAAATTGGCACCAAAGTGAAAAGTATCCGTCTGGTAGAAGGCGATCATAATATTGATTGTAAAATTGACGGCTTTGGACCAATGAAGTTGAAATCTGAATTCGTTAAAAAGAGCTGATCGTTGCCAGTAGCCATTCAGGCTACTGGCCTGTTCGTATTAATGCGTGTTTTTTCTGAAAAATTAAAAAAACACAGTAATATTGCAATAATAATTTGCAATCATACTGTTTTATACAAAAACTATTCCATTATTAAATAACGATTCCTTTCCGATAAGAATTTTATCAACTCTTTTTATGAAACAAGCATCTTTTGGCAATTTATCACCAATGCCAAACCCATCAAATTCATCTCATTTTATCGCCTTAATACTTTCAGATAAAAGTGACCATCATCTCTGTAGGGATGGAACTTGCCACATTAATTTTTGCAACTAATGAACCGTACTTATACTAAATAAATCGTTAAAATAACCCAGACACATTGTTGAGAAATAACAAAGAGCAATACAACACTGACTCTCAAAAACAAAAAATCAAATATGTTATTATTGATAAAGTGAGTTTCCAGAAAAACAGAAATTTTCCGGATATAATTAGTTCAGATCAGTCCTTGCGCATAAGCATAACGGATTAATTCAATGTTTGATGAAACGCCCAGGCGACGCATCGCGTTATACTTTTGAGTCGAAATCGTGCTGATTGTCCGATTCTGGCGCTGTGCAATTTCTGCAAGCGAATAGCCCGATGAAAACAACCGGACGACTTCCAGCTCTTTAGGTGTCAGTGTGCTACCCCGCTCACTGCCTTTGCTGGAGGATACTTTCAGATAGTTGAAAGATGATGAGTAATAGCACTCTTGCTGGCTAATAACATGATGACAAGCCAACACGGTTTCTTCCACACTATCGCACTTACTTACTACGGCTTTGACACCATAATCACTCGCCTTTCTTAAAATTGCCGTATTTTTTTGCGAAGTCAGTAAAACAATTTTCACATCAGGAAAACGACCGTGCAGAGCTCTTAACTTAGTAAAACCATCAATTGTCGAACGATCCGACCCCAAAGAGAAGTCAGTAATAACGATATCTGTTGGCCTGGCAGACAAGGCAGATAACAAGTCTTTACCACAGACAGCCTCATTCGTGATAAGAAATTTATCATTGCCAGAAAAAAGCATCTTCAGCGAATACAAAATATGTGGATGATCATCAGATATGGTTACTGTGTATCTATTATGCATACTCCCTCCCGATAAAATATCATCATAATGTCCCCTATGATTCGATAACAAGTTAACGTTTTATCGTCATTCAGACTGCAACTTGTAGTAGATCCATGTATTAACACCGTACGGCGTTGAGCAAAAAGCCATAACTGAGCATTTACTGAATCATAACAAAATTGTTTTAGGTTAGGGCCCTCAAAACATATCAAACGCATACCAGATAATTCCATGGTAGCAGTGCAACGCATAAAATCACTTTACCTACTAATTACATCAATGCATAGACTACCTCTTAAGAACTAATTTAACCGCAGAAGAATATCCTAATGAGATTAATTCAGGAGTATACATTTTTCTACCCAACACAGCCAGAAAGGTCAAAAAAAATAGCCATGAAAAAACGAAAAACTAATAATGGAATTTTGCGATTGTCGACTTAAATCAATAATTATCGCAACCCTTTACCAATTCGAATAACGCGTTCGTGTATATATGTCATGAATCTTCTACACTGGTCAGTACGAGGAAAATTCAACACAGTGCCGTACGCACTCAACGTCACACACCATGAAATTCAGAATAATTTTTATTAATGCATACTGGCAGGAAAAAGAAACAAAACAAAATTTAAAAATAAATAATTCAACAACTTAACACGCAACCCGTCATTAAAATTACTCAGGCAATTATTAAAACTAATACATTGGTCTCTCCCTGAGAAAAATTCAGTCGCCGAAAGCTGCATAACCCCTTAGGCTTGCGGCCTCTATCCAGGAGCAGACTATGTTACTCACCGTACTTTACATTATCGGCATTACTGCCGAAGCCATGACCGGAGCACTTGCTGCGGGCCGCCGTAAAATGGACATGTTCGGCGTTATCATTATCGCCTCAGTCACGGCGATTGGTGGAGGATCGGTGCGGGACATGCTGCTTGGCCACTATCCCCTGGGATGGGTAAAACACCCTGAGTACATCATGATCGTCGCCGCTGCGGCGGTTATCACGACGCTGGCCGCCCCCCTCATGCCGCATTTACGTAAGGTTTTTCTCGTACTTGATGCGCTGGGCCTGGTCGTTTTTTCAATTCTGGGGGCACAGGTTGCACTGGACATGGGATATGCTGGCATCATTGCCGCTATCAGCGCTGTCGTCACCGGAGTCTTTGGTGGCGTTCTGCGCGATATGTTTTGCAATCGTATTCCACTTGTTTTTCAAAAAGAGCTCTATGCGGGGATCGCATTTGCCTCCGGATGGGTTTATATCCTGTTGTTAAAAACAGCACTGGCCATGGAAACAGTCGTCATTATCACCCTGATTTGTGGATTTATAGCACGCCTGCTGGCACTGCGTTTCAAACTGGGTTTACCCGTTTTCAATTATCCGCACGGTGACCACTGAAGCTCTCGCTCTCAGGGCAGTATTCGCAGTTCGGGTTGCATCAACCAGGCTATCATCTCCTGCACGTCACGATGATGAAGAAAATCACTAATCTGACGTGCCAGACCCACGCCAATACCCGGGAGCTGCTGCCACTGCTTCACCGTTCGTGACAGGAGTACCTCCCAGCTGTCATCCACTAGCGTCCGTAATGCCGATTCAGGTATCGGAACGCCCAGTGCTCTGACCCAGCGTTTAAAAGGCTGCTGACGGCTAAGCTGAAACTGCTGCCAGAAAAAATGCGCCATATGCTGGCTCATTCCAACCGACGCTTGTAACCTCTCCTCGGTCAGCGTCATCCATGAAAAAAGATGATTCATGCTGCCTGTCTGAATCAGTCGCTGCCAGCCGCTGCGGCCCAGCCCCTTAAAGTTAAGTGCCTGTTTACCACCAAGCCATTCAAGACGAGCCAGAAACTGTTCATTGCAATCTGCGGTCAGTTGGAAACAGCTGAGCATAGTGTAACGTTGCTCATCCGGTGGGGATGGATAATCGCGCTTGCTTACGCGCCAGGCGACCTCATTGAGTCGAGGTATTCCCTGCCCAGCCAGGCTAATACTCACCTGATCGCCAGCAACGATGTCTTTTTCGCGCCAGCGAGATAGAGAACCAATGCTAACCCGGCTCACCCGCTTATCATCAAGTTGTACGGGTTCGAGGTCTAAAATCACGCTGATTTTTCCACTTCGCCCGATGGTGAATCTCACAGCTTGTACCTCAGTACTCACTTCTGGCGGTGGATATTTCCAGGCTACTGCCCAACTACCCAGATCGGGCATCCAGCTACTGCCCTGAACTCCCGGCTCGCTGTGCACCACGACGCCGTCAGTCACAAAAGGTAATGATGTTTCAAACCAGCGCTTACGCCACATTTGCACAGCATCAGCATCCTCAACCTGCCGGGTCCAGGTGCTGACATCTGGAAAGCCCGCATCGCGAATGCCCTCAAGACGCTGCATCATATTGCTCGGGCCATTCGGCCAGGCCCAGATAAACAATCCAATATTACGCAGTTCATCGGTGGGTTGTTTTGCCATCAGGGCACCGGCAACCTTCGAACGCGCATTCTTTCCCCCATGCAATGCCTGTTGATGCCCGGTCATCAACAAATACAGCTCACCCTGGAAAACGGTTTGTGCCTCGCGGAACGGTATGGATTGCGGTATAGCAGCTATACGCCGGGCTTTTTCCGTCCAGTCTTCACCACGCAGCCCATCGCCCCGACTGATCGCTTGATGCAATTTGCCATTCTGATAGACCAGCGTAATGGCAACACCGTCTATTTTTGGCTGTACCCATAAATCGTGCCGGGCTCCCATCCAATCGACCAGTGCTAATTTATCCCTGAGCTTTTTCACCCCGACATGAGCAACGGGATGAAGGGCTTTTCCATTCGTGGTTAACTGGGGCTGGCGCAAACCGCTATCGGGCTGAAAGCAGCGTTGCCAACTCTGCATCCTTAACTGTAAAGCGTCATAACGTTCATCAGTGACTAAACTCACTCCCTGACGATGATAAGCGTCATCCCATTGTTTAAGCTGATTTTCCAGCGCGGCCATTTCACTGATTTGCCGTGCAGGAGTCCAAACCGGACACTGTGCCTGTGCAATTGTACTTAGTAATCCAATCACCAAAATCAGAAATCGCATCCCAGCCTCTCTTATCAGAACCACCGACAGGCTGCAGTAAAACGCATCAAAGGCAGACTGGCGAGCTGCGAAAAAAGGTTCTGGAAACAGGTGCTGAAACTAATGCTGCAACGCCGGGCTTCAAGGCAAAATTTTGCGTGATGCTATCCGTTTTCGGATAAAATGGCGCATTACTCAGCCGAAACGCTGCATGAAGGGCTGCACATGTGTATACTGTGCAGGAAGTAGACTCCGCTTTATTGGCATATCAAGAATAATCATGGCTCAAGGCACGCTTTATATTGTTTCCGCCCCTAGCGGCGCGGGTAAATCCAGCCTGATTCAGGCACTGTTAAAAACGCAACCGTTGTACGACACTCAGGTCTCTATTTCACATACCACTCGCGGTATGCGGCCCGGTGAAAATCATGGTGAGCACTATTATTTCGTCAACCATGACGAATTTCGTTCCATGATTAGTGACGATGCGTTTCTCGAACATGCGGAGGTTTTCGGTAATTATTACGGAACATCCCGCAAAGCCATTGAGCAGGTTCTGGCTACCGGTGTTGATGTTTTTCTTGATATTGACTGGCAGGGCGCGAAGCAGATCCGTCAGAAAATGCCGGCCTCGCGCAGCATCTTCGTATTGCCACCGTCAAAAGATGAGCTGGACCGCCGCCTGCGTGGGCGGGGACAGGACAGTGAAGAGGTGATTACCAAACGTATGGAGCAGGCCGTGGCCGAAATGAGCCACTATGCCGAATACGATTATTTAATTGTGAATGATGATTTCGATCTGGCTCTGTCCGATCTGAAAACAATCATTCGCGCCGAGCGTCTGCGCATGGGCCGTCAAAAAGCCCGCCACGATGCTTTAATTAGCAAACTATTGGCAGACTGAGGACAACTCAGTATGATGCCCAGTCATTTCTTCACCCGTGGAGTATCACACTTATGGCACGCGTAACCGTACAGGACGCAGTAGAAAAAATTGGTAACCGTTTTGACCTGGTTCTGGTGGCAGCACGTCGCGCACGTCAGATGCAGGTTGGTGGTAAAGATCCACTGGTTCCAGAAGAAAACGATAAATCTACCGTTATCGCACTGCGCGAAATCGAAGAGGGTCTGATCACTAATCAAATCCTTGACGTGCGCGATCGTCAGGAACAGCAAGAGCAGGAAGCCGCTGAAATTCAGGCTGTTACCGCTATCGCTGAAGGTCGTCGTTAATCGGATCTGAAGGCTCGCCTTGTATCTGTTTGAAAGCCTCAATCAACTGATTGAAAAATACTTGCCTGAGGAGCAGATAAAGCGCCTCAAGCAAGCTTATCTTGTCGCACGTGATGCTCACGAGGGACAGACACGCTCCAGCGGTGAACCCTATATTACTCACCCTGTCGCCGTTGCCTGCATCCTGGCAGAGATGAAGCTCGACCATGAAACGCTCATGGCTGCGCTGCTGCACGATGTTATCGAAGACACCCCCGCTACCTATCAGGATATGGAACAGCTTTTCGGCAAAAGCGTTGCTGAGCTGGTCGAAGGCGTATCCAAACTTGATAAGCTGAAATTCCGCGACAAGAAAGAAGCGCAGGCGGAGAACTTCCGCAAAATGATCATGGCGATGGTGCAGGATATCCGCGTCATTCTCATCAAGCTGGCCGACCGTACGCATAATATGCGCACGCTGGGTTCTTTACGTCCGGACAAACGCCGGCGTATCGCTCTTGAAACGCTGGAAATTTACAGCCCTCTGGCGCACCGTCTGGGTATTCACCATCTTAAAACCGAGCTGGAAGAGCTGGGCTTCGAAGCTCTGTATCCGAATCGCTATCGGGTGATCAAAGAAGTGGTGAAGGCCGCGCGCGGCAACCGTAAAGAGATGATTCAGAAGATCCTCTCCGAAATTGACGGTCGCCTGCAGGAAGCCGGTATACCCTGCCGCGTAAGCGGTCGCGAGAAGCACCTCTATTCCATCTATTGCAAAATGCACCTGAAAGAACAGCGCTTCCATTCGATTATGGATATCTACGCTTTTCGGGTCATTGTGCACGATATGGATACCTGTTACCGCGTTTTGGGCCAGATGCACAGTCTGTATAAGCCACGTCCGGGGCGGGTAAAAGACTACATCGCTATTCCCAAAGCTAACGGCTATCAATCGCTGCATACCTCCATGATCGGCCCGCACGGTGTGCCGGTGGAAGTACAGATCCGTACCGAAGATATGGATCAGATGGCAGAGATGGGGGTGGCGGCGCACTGGGCTTATAAAGAACAGGGCGAAAGCAGCACCACCGCACAAATTCGCGCCCAGCGCTGGCTGCAAAGCCTGCTGGAACTGCAGCAAAGTGCCGGTAGTTCATTTGAATTTATTGAAAGCGTAAAATCCGACCTGTTCCCGGACGAGATTTACGTCTTCACCCCGGAAGGCCGCATCGTTGAGCTTCCCGCCGGAGCAACGCCGGTCGATTTCGCCTATGCGGTGCACACGGATATCGGCCATGCCTGCGTCGGTGCTCGCGTCGATCGCCAGCCTTACCCGCTGTCGCAATCGCTGACCAGCGGACAGACGGTAGAAATTATTACCGCACCGGGCGCTCGTCCGAATGCGGCATGGCTGAACTTTGTCGTCAGCTCAAAAGCGCGCGCCAAAATTCGTCAGCTGCTGAAAAACCTGAAGCGCGATGATTCCGTCAGCCTGGGCCGACGTCTGCTTAACCATGCTCTTGGCGGCAGCCGCAAGCTGGCCGAAATACCTGAAGCCAATGTCCAGCACGAGCTTGAGCGTATGAAGCTCGCCACGCTTGACGATCTGCTGGCGGAAATCGGCCTCGGTAACGCAATGAGCGTGGTCGTAGCGAAAAATCTGCAGCACAGCGACGCTGCTCCGGCTGAAACGCCAGCGTCCTCACCTTCGCGCAGCAAGCTGCCGATTAAAGGTGCTGACGGCGTACTGATTACCTTCGCCAAATGCTGCCGTCCGATTCCTGGTGACCCAATCGTCGCCCACGTTAGCCCGGGTAAAGGATTAGTGGTACACCATGAATCCTGCCGAAATATCCGCGGTTATCAGAAAGAGCCTGAGAAATTCATGGCTGTTGAGTGGGACAAGGTTACCGAGCAGGAATTTGTTGCCGAAATCAAAGTGGATATGTTTAACCACCAGGGTGCACTGGCCAATCTGACTGCGGCAATTAACACCGCGGGCTCTAATATTCAGAGTCTGAATACCGAAGAAAAAGATGGCCGTGTATACAGCGCCTTTATCCGTTTGACGGCACGCGATCGTGTTCATCTGGCTAACATTATGCGTAAAATCCGCGTAATGCCGGATGTCATCAAGGTGCATCGTAACCGCAACTGAGGACAGGAGCGCCGATCCGCTCCTGTCGCCTTTCACCCGATCGTCGATTTATCGTACCGCGACGGAATTACTATTTTCAGGGAGTTATTCTTCGCATGAATGCACAACGTTATGCCCGTATCCGTGAGATGCTCGCCGCGCGCCAGCACGATCTGACGGTTTGTATGGAGCAGGTGCACAAGCCCCATAACGTTTCCGCGGTGATCCGAACTGCCGATGCCGTTGGCGTGCATGAAGTGCATGCCGTCTGGCCCGGTAGCCGCATGCGTACCATGGTGTCATCCGCAGCCGGTAGCAACAGTTGGGTGCAGGTAAAAACTCACCGAACCATTTCTGAAGCCGTGCAGCATCTCAAAAGCCAGGATATGCAAATTCTGGCCACCAATCTGTCGGATAAAGCCGTCGATTTTCGCGAAATTGACTATACCCGCCCTACCTGTATTTTGATGGGCCAGGAAAAAACCGGTATCACCCGGGAAGCACTGGAGCTTGCCGACCAGGATATCATCATCCCCATGATTGGTATGGTGCAGTCACTGAACGTCTCCGTAGCATCAGCATTGATCCTGTATGAAGCCCAGCGCCAGCGCCAGAATGCCGGTATGTACCAGCGTAAAGAAAGTACGCTGGCTTACGCCGAGCAGCAGCGACTGCTGTTTGAAGGCGGCTACCCTGTCCTGGCTCGCGTTGCCAAACAGAAAGGTTTGCCCTATCCGGTGATCAATGACCGTGGTGAAGTGGAAGCGGACCCGGAATGGTGGGCAACCATGCAGTCAAAGGCGACGAAATAATGCAGGGCCGCCTGCTGGATGCCATTCCGCTGAACACGCTCACCGGCGTGGGCGCCAGTCAGGCAGCAAAGCTGGCAAAAATTGGCCTGCTTACCGTACAGGATCTGCTACTGCATCTACCGATGCGTTATGAAGACCGTACCCAACTCTATACGATTAACGATCTGCTACCGGGCATCTTTGCCACCGTTGAAGGTGACGTGCTGCACTGCGACATCAGCTTTGGCCGTCGCCGCATGCTGACCTGCCAGATTAGCGATGGCACCGGCGTGCTGACGCTGCGTTTCTTCAACTTTAATGCCGGAATGAAAAACAGCCTCGCTGTCGGGCGACGCGTTACCGCCTATGGTGAAATCAAACGTGGTCAGCGCGGGGCGGAAATCATTCATCCTGAATATAAGATTCAGGGAGAACAAGGCGTCACCGGTCTACAGGAAACACTGACCCCGGTCTACTCCACTACCGAGGGAATCCGCCAGGCTACGCTGCGTAACCTGACCGACCAGGCGCTTGCCCTGCTGGACACTTGCGCCATTGCCGAACTACTGCCTCCCGAGCTAAGCCAGGGACTGATTGGACTGCCGGAAGCGCTACGCACGCTGCATCGCCCTCCACCGGATATCGCCCTGAGCGATCTCGACAGCGGCACACATCCCGCTCAGCGCCGGTTAATTATGGAAGAACTGCTGGCTCACAATCTCAGCATGCTGGCAGTCCGCGCCGGGGCCCAGCGCTATCACGCACTTGCCATGACGCCCCGCCACTCGCTGAGCGATAAATTACTGGCTGCACTTCCGTTCCGTCCTACCGGCGCTCAACAACGCGTTGGCCGTGAAATAGAAACTGACCTCGCAAAAGATTACCCAATGATGCGCCTCGTACAGGGCGACGTTGGTTCAGGTAAAACGCTGGTAGCCGCGCTGGCTGCACTTAATGTGATTGCCTGGGGCAGACAGGTGGCACTGATGGCCCCCACAGAGCTGCTGGCTGAACAGCACGCAAATAACTTCCGCCAGTGGTTTGCTCCATTAGGAATTGAAGTGGGTTGGCTGGCAGGAAAACAGAAAGGTAAGGCTCGCCTTGCCCAGCAGGAAGCGATTGCCAGCGGGCAGGTATCAATGATTGTCGGTACTCACGCCATATTTCAGGAGCAGGTGCAGTTTAACGGACTGGCACTGGTCATTATCGATGAACAGCATCGCTTTGGCGTTCATCAACGTCTGGCACTGTGGGAAAAAGGTGAAGAGCAGGGATTCCATCCGCACCAGCTGATCATGACCGCCACGCCCATTCCGCGGACCCTGGCGATGACCGCCTATGCCGATCTCGATACCTCCACCATCGACGAACTACCGCCGGGTCGAACACCCGTGACTACCGTAGCAATCCCGGATACGCGCCGTGCGGATATCATCGCCCGTGTTAAAAGTGCCTGTAGTACGGAAGGCCGTCAGGCGTACTGGGTATGTACGCTGATTGAAGAGTCGGAACTGCTGGAAGCCCAGGCGGCTGAAGCCACCTGGGAAGAGCTAAAGCTGGCACTGCCCGATTTGCAGGTTGGTCTGGTGCACGGCCGCATGAAGCCGGCGGAAAAACTGGCGGTGATGCAGGCATTTAAGGCCGGTGAAATCCAGCTGTTGATTGCCACCACCGTGATTGAAGTTGGGGTTGATGTTCCCAATGCCAGCCTGATGATTATTGAAAACCCGGAACGGCTGGGCCTGGCACAGCTCCATCAGCTGCGCGGGCGCGTCGGGCGTGGCGCTGTCGCCTCTCATTGCGTACTGCTGTATAAGGCACCGCTTAGCAAAACGGCGCAAAAACGGTTGCAGGTTCTGCGCGACAGCAATGACGGTTTTGTTATTGCCCAGTGCGATCTCGAAATACGCGGCCCTGGTGAGCTGCTGGGTACGCGTCAGACCGGCAATGCCGAGTTTAAGGTGGCCGATCTCCTGCGCGATGGCGCGATGATTCCGGAAGTTCAGCGCGTGGCTCGCCATATCCACCAGCACTATCCCCAGCAGGCACAGGCCTTAATTGAGCGCTGGCTTCCTGAAACCGAGCGCTACACCAACGCCTGAAATGCGCACCCTTATTCGCCGACTTCCGCGTCAACTTTCATCATCAGCAAACGTTTGCTTTTAAACGGCAGAAGATTAAAATCGCCACTTTATTACCGCTGGAACCCCAAACATGTCCGTTGATGCCCATGATGCCGCTGCCCGCCAACCTTCTTCGGTGAGCAAAAGTGAGTTGATTTATCGTCTTGAAGACCGCCCACCGCTCCCTCAGACCCTGTTTGCCGCGTGTCAGCACCTGCTGGCGATGTTCGTTGCGGTCATTACACCGGCAATGTTGATTTGCCAGGCTCTCGGCTTACCAGCCCAGGACACGCAGCACATCATCAGCATGTCCCTGTTTGCTTCCGGCGTGGCATCCATTCTGCAGATTAAAACCTGGGGACCGGTGGGTTCCGGGCTGCTTTCTATCCAGGGCACCAGTTTTAACTTTGTCTCTCCGCTGATTATGGGCGGGCTGGCGCTGAAAAACGGTGGTGCTGACGTCCCAACCATGATGGCCGCGCTGTTTGGCACATTGATGCTTGCTTCCTGTACCGAGATGGCCCTGTCCCGCGTTCTGCACCTGGCACGCCGGGTCATTACCCCGCTGGTTTCCGGCATTGTGGTGATGATCATCGGTCTGTCGCTGATTCAGGTTGGACTGACCTCTATCGGCGGCGGCTATGCGGCGATGAATGATCACACCTTCGGCGCACCAAAAAATCTGCTGCTGGCCGGAGCCGTTCTGGCGGTCATTATTCTGCTGAATCGCCAGCGTAATCCTTATCTGCGCGTTGCCTCGCTGGTTATTGCCATGGCCGTTGGCTATCTGCTGGCGTGGGCGCTGGGTATGCTGCCGGCAGACACAACGCCGACCAATACCTCCCTGGTGGCGATTCCGATGCCGTTCTATTACGGGCTGGGTATCGACTGGAACCTGTTAATTCCGCTGATGCTGGTATTTATGGTGACCTCTCTGGAAACTATTGGCGACATTACCGCGACTTCTGACGTTTCAGAACAGCCGGTCAGTGGCCCGCTGTATATGAAGCGACTCAAGGGCGGCGTGTTGGCGAACGGCCTTAACTCCTGCGTTTCCGCACTGTTTAATACCTTTCCAAACTCCTGCTTCGGACAGAATAACGGCGTGATCCAGCTGACCGGCGTTGCCAGCCGCTACGTAGGGTTTGTGGTGGCACTGATGCTGATTGTGCTGGGACTGTTCCCGGCGGTAAGTGGTTTTGTGCAGCATATTCCTGAACCGGTACTCGGCGGTGCAACAATTGTCATGTTTGGTACGATTGCCGCTTCCGGAGTGCGCATCGTGTCACGTGAGCCGTTAAACCGCCGCGCGATTATGATTATTGCCCTGTCGCTGGCGGTTGGGCTGGGCGTATCACAGCAGCCACTGATCCTGCAGTTCGCGCCAGACTGGCTGAAAACGCTGCTCTCTTCCGGCATCGCGGCAGGCGGGATCACTGCTATTGTTCTGAATCTGGTGTTCCCGCAGGAAAAATAATTCCGCAGCGGTCTTAGTCGTACGAATACAGGGCGGATAATTTCCGCCCTGCAAGTGCCTTCCCGGTTGAGAAACGGCGATAAATCAGGCATAACAAGCCATTACCGATTTTCCACGGGATGGTTGCAATGAAATTTCTCGGAAAAGTTTTGCTCACGCTGCTACTGGTGTTACTGCTGGTCATCGTTGCTCTTTATGTGCTGCTGCAAACCCAATGGGGTGCAGGATGGATTAGCCGCCAGATTAGCGATGACAGCGCCTATCAGCTCTCTATGAGTAAAATAGAGCATGACTTTTCTAATCCCAGCCATCTCCTGCTTGATAACGTTGCCTTTGGCCGGGATGGTCAGCCCGCTACGCTGGTCGCTAAACGCGTCAACCTCGGTCTGAGCCTCAAGCAATTCAGCAATCCACTTCATTTCTCCAGCATCCGGCTGAACCAGGGAACGCTCAATCTGAATAACGGCAATCCGCCGGTTTCTTTACAGGCCGACCGACTCCAGCTTAGTCAGATGGCGCTTAATCGCTCCCGGAATAACTGGTCATTACAGGCTCAGCGGGTGGATGGCGGTATTATTCCCTGGCAGCCAGAAGCGACTGAACGTCCAGACTATCAGGCCACCTTCCAGATCAGCGCCGGATCGCTGATGCTGAATGGCGTACCGGCGGCGAATGCGCTCATTGAAGGCAATGTGAAAGGACGGGAATGGACGATTAGCAACCTTGGTGCAGATGTCGCTCGGGGATCGGCGACGGCAAATGCCCGCCGTGATGCGGCCGGCAACTGGCAGGTTTCCAGCCTGCGCCTGAACAGCATCCGCCTGCAAAGTGATAAGACGCTGAGTGATTTTTTACAGCCTCTGCTCTCTATTCCTGAGGTTCGACTGGGCAGAGTGGATGTCACCGATGCACGCCTGGAAGGGCGCGACTGGGCGGTCACCGATCTGGATTTAGTGCTGAAAAATATCACGCTGAGCCACGGTGACTGGCAGAGTGATGGCGGATCGCTGGCGATGAACGCCAGTAGTGTTGTCAACGGGAGCCTGCAGCTGGACGATCCCATTGCAAATCTGGATTTTTCTCCGCAGGGTATTGAGCTTTCGCAGTTCAGCTCTCGCTGGGTTAACGGCCTGCTCCGCGCCCAGGGCAGCTGGAACCGCAGCGATAAAAAGCTGAGCCTGGATGAAGTGGTCATCGCGGGTCTGGAGTACACGCTCCCCTCAACCTGGCGTGAGCGCTGGATGCAAGCGCTACCGGGCTGGCTGGATAGCGTTGAAATTAAGAAATTCAGCGCTAATCGCAATCTGATCATCGATATCGATCCGACATTCCCTTTCCAGATGACGTCTTTGGAAGGCACCGGCAGCAATCTGCTGCTGGCGCACAACCACCAGTGGGGGATCTGGGCGGGAAATCTGAGCCTGAATGCGGCTGAAGCCACCTTCAATCGCGTTGACTTGCGTCACCCTTCACTCACCCTGGCCGCAGATGAAAATAGTATTAACTTCACTGAGATGAGCGCTTTTAGTGGTGACGGCATGCTGGAAGGTAATGCCAAAATAAGCCAACAACCTGACAGAAACACATCCTTTACGCTGAATGGTCGCCAGGTCGCATTTAACCTGTTGCAGAACTGGGGATGGTCACCGCTTCCGCAGAGCAAAGGCAATCTACAATTAAGCGGTCAGGCCCTGCTGCAACAGGATAAACCGTTAAAACCTACTGTTAACGCTACGCTTTCCGCCACCTCTGCTGATAATTCCGTGCAGCAGCGGATGGTGAACGGTGAAGTGCACAGTAATTAATAACGGTAGACGTTGAAACTATTGGAAATTGCCAGTTTGGACCATTGGGAAACAAACTGGCTAATCACCTGTTTTATATTAATTACTGCCCGGAACCCCCAGATTCCAGTGGTCCGTCGGGATCGGCAGGCAAAACAATGTATACGCCCTCAAATACCGCGCCGGATTCATCATCGCCGAACAGTTCAACTTCCAGCTGCACGCGCGCCTTGCGTCCACGGGCAAGACGATCCAGGTCACCGCTGAGCGAACCCAGATCGGCAATCGCACCGGGCCTGCCGCTGATAGGTTTGCTGTAGCGGATATGCGCGTCGGCCAGAATGATAGTCCCACCCAGGTGGCGCTCACGCAGCAGCAGCCAGATCAGCCCCCACCCGGTTAACGTAGCCAGGGAGAACAGGCTACCGGCGAACAGCGTATGGTGAGGGTTCTGGTTACCCGTTTCAGGCATGGTGGTGACAAATTTCTGCCCGGTATACTGCAGAATACGCACGCCCATTTTTTCGCTGAGGGGGATGTGTTCATACCATGCCTGCTGAAGCTGGCCACACCAGTCGGCACGGTGCAGAATATCATCCAGCGTCACCACCGGTTTTATCATCAGGAAATGGCGAACCGGCGTGGTTTGTGGCGCGGTGATCTCGCCCTGATTGAGATAGCCAAGCTTGGAGAAGAAGTCAACGGCATCCTCACGGGCGCTACACACCACTCGCTTGACGCCTTCCTGCCGGGCAACGGACTCCAGCGTCATCGCCACCAGCGTGCCAAGCCCTTTACCCTGTACCGAGGGATGTACGGCCAGAAAGCGAATTGCCGCTTCGTTATCAGCGTTAATGTACAGTCTGCCGACGGCTACGGGATTCCCCTGCTCATCGACCACCATTTGGTGATGCGCAAGGGCATCCCAGGCATCACGCTCAGATCCCATAGGCTGATGCAGTGGTTTACGCAGCATCTCCCAGCGGAACTGATAGTAGGTATCTAACTCTTCTGCGGTTTCTGGCACCCGGAGGTGATACATAAAGTGATTCTCTCTGTCTGAGCTCGCCAGGCTGTTCCTTTGCCGTTCGGCCAGCTGCGTCAAACCTGCAACCAGAAGGTTACCGGGCCATCATTAACCAGCGCCACTTTCATATCTGCAGCGAATTGCCCGGTTTCCGTCGTAATCCCCTGTTCGCGACAGCAGGAAGTGAAATACTCATAAAGTTTTTCAGCCTCTGCCGGTTCTGCGCCGCCGGAGAAACTGGGGCGCAGACCCTTTTGTGTATCGGCAGCCAGCGTAAACTGCGACACCACCAGCACGCTACCCTTTGCCTGCTGCACGTTCAGATTCATTTTGTCGTTCTCGTCACCGAAAATACGGTAACCAAGCACCTTACTGGCCAACTTACGCGCACTTTCAGGGCTATCCCCTTTTTCCACGCCGAGCAGGACAAGCAGTCCAGGCCCGATTTCCCCGATGGTTTCGCCTGCTACCGTCACGCTGGCAGCAAGCACCCGTTGAATTAAGGCAATCATAGTTCCTCGTTCTCTTTTTCTTGTTCTTCTTGTTTTAGCTGACGGTAATCACCCAGCGAAGCCGTGATTTCAGCCCCCAACAGTACGATACACCAGGTCCAGTAAACCCATAAAAATATAATGGGTATAACGGCCAGTACCCCATAAATTAACTGGTACGAGGGGAACATCGTAACATAGAGGGCGAAACACTTTTTCCCCAGCTCAAACAGTACCCCTGCAACCAGCGCACCGACAAGTGCATCACGCGCGGCAACCTCAGTGGTGGGGACGATGCTGTAAAGTAACCAGAATGAAAGGCAGGAGAGCAGCAGCGGGAAAATACGCAGCATCATGTCGATTGCCCAGGAAACGCCGCTGACCGTGGCCCAGTGCAGTGAAAGCAGGTAAGAACTGATTGCCAGGCTTGCCCCCACCAGCAGTGGCCCCAGAGTCAGGATCATCCAGTAGATGGCAAACGAGTAAATCAGCGGTCGCTTTTTTTTGCTCCGCCAAATCGTGTTGAGCGCAGAATCTATCGAATACATCAGTAGCAGTGCGGTGACGATCAGTCCACCCACGCCGACCGTGGTCATTTTATTGACGTTAGCCACGAACTGCTCAAGGTAGCTCTGGATAGTCGTTCCCGCCGCCGGGACAAAGTTGTTGAAAACAAAGTCCTTAATCTGCGTGCTGACCTCCGAAAACATCGGAAAAGCCGCGAACAGCGCAAACACCACGGCAACCAGCGGCACCAGAGACAGCAGCGACACATAGGCAAGATGGCCTGCCAGCATGGTCATGCCGTCTTCATCCGTCCGCCGCCACAGTAGTTTTACATACTGCCAGACAGCATGCAGGCGATGGCGAATATGGCTAAACAAACGCATGACTATTTACGGTCGGAGAAAAACGCCGGCACCACGCTGGCATCGGTCACATGGACGCTGTGGATACCTAACGCTCGTGCAGCCTCAATATTCTCAAGATTATCATCGAAGAAGATAGCGTCCTGCACGGAGGCTTCTTCTTCATTAAGCAGGCGTTGATAAATTTCAGGGTCAGGCTTACGCAGCCCCATTTCCTGCGACAGGTAAATTTTATCAGCGGCGTTTTTAACTTCAGGATATTCCGTTGGCCAGAATTCGCAGTGCAGCCGGTTGGTGTTAGACAAAATAACAACACGATCGCCCTGCTCCCGCAGTTTGTGCATGATGGCAATCACTTCCGGACGCACGCCTGCGAATACCGCCTGCCAGCCGGCAGCAAACTGCTCAAAACTCAGGGCGATATCCAACTGCTCACACATTTCTGCCGCGAACTGCTGGTCACTGATTTCACCACGTTCGTGCCGGAAAAATGATTCGTCCATACGGAAACGGCTTTGTAGCGTCGCCAGCGGTACGCGGCCGAGATCGCTCCAGGCACCTAAAACCCGTCTGAAATCAATATCTACAATGACATTACCGAGATCAAAGATATACAGCATAGCCCTCTCCTTTTGTTCCGCTGAGTTATTCACTCTAGCGGTAAAAACGGGGGCTGAACAGGTAACGGTGGGAAACTGTGGACAAAAAAAAGGCCGGATTGCTCCGGCCTTTGTTCACTGATTCGACGAGTTATTACTCTTTCGGTCCGCGGTTTGCGCGTTTACGATCGTTCTCAGTCAGGTGACGTTTACGGATACGTACGGACTGCGGAGTCACTTCTACCAGTTCGTCATCATCGATGAATTCCAGAGCCTGCTCCAGAGTCATTTTCTGTGGTGGAACCAGAGTGGTGGCTTCATCAGTACCGGAAGCACGCATGTTAGTCAGTTTTTTACCGGTCAGGCAGTTCACGGTCAGGTCGTTAGAACGTGAGTGAATACCGATGATCTGGCCTTCATACACTTCTGCACCGTGGCCCAGGAACAGCTTACCGCGATCCTGCAGACTGAACAGGGCGAATGCTACCGCTTTACCCTGGCCGTTAGAGATCAGTACGCCGTTCTGGCGCTGGCCCACATCGCCCGGACGAACGTCGTCGTAGTGGCTGAAGGTGGAGTACAGCAGGCCGGTACCGGAAGTCATAGTCATGAATTCGTTACGGAAACCGATCAGACCACGGCTTGGGATCTCGTAGTCAAGACGCACGCGGCCTTTACCATCCGGGTCCATGTTTTTCATGTCGCCTTTACGCTCACCCATCGCCTGCATCACGGAGCCCTGATGCTGCTCTTCGATGTCGAGGGTCACGTTTTCGAATGGCTCTTGCTTACGGCCTTCGAACTCACGGAAGATAACTTTCGGACGGGATACCGCCAGTTCGAAACCTTCACGACGCATGTTTTCGATCAGAACTGACAGGTGCAGCTCACCACGACCAGAAACACGGAACGCATCGGCGTCCGGGGTTTCTTCAACACGCAGTGCCACGTTATGCACCAGCTCTTTGTTCAGACGGTCGAGGATCTGACGTGAAGTCACATACTTACCTTCTTTACCGCAGAACGGAGAGGTGTTAACGCAGAAGAACATGGTTACGGTTGGTTCATCAACGCTCAGGGCCGGCAGCGCTTCCACGTTCTGCGGGTCGCAGATAGTGTCAGAGATGTTCAGCTCACCCAGACCGGTGATGGCGATGATGTCGCCCGCTTCCGCTTCTGATGCTTCGATACGCTCCAGGCCCATGTGGGTCAGAACTTTACCGACTTTAGCGTTGCGAGTTTTGCCTTCGCTGTCGATTACGGTGATCTGCTGGTTAGGGCGAACCTTACCGCGCTTGATACGACCGATACCGATTACGCCCAGGTAGTTGTTGTAGTCCAGCTGCGAGATCTGCATCTGCAGTGGCGCTTCCAGCTCAACCTGTGGTGGCGATACGCGATCAACGATTGCCTGATACAGCGGGGTCATGTCTTCCGCCATATCGTTGTGATCCAGACCCGCGATACCGTTCAATGCAGAAGCATAGATAATCGGGAAGTCCAGCTGCTCATCAGTGGCATCCAGGTTCACGAACAGGTCAAACACCTGATCGACAACCCAGTCTGGACGCGCACCAGGGCGGTCAACTTTGTTGATAACTACAATCGGCTTCAGACCATTAGCGAAGGCTTTTTTGGTCACGAAGCGGGTTTGCGGCATAGGGCCATCCATTGCATCCACAACCAGCAGCACCGAGTCAACCATTGACATCACACGCTCTACCTCACCGCCGAAGTCGGCGTGTCCTGGGGTATCTACGATGTTGATGCGATAGTCATTCCATTTAATGGCGGTGTTTTTTGCGAGGATGGTAATCCCACGCTCTTTCTCCAAATCGTTGGAGTCCATTACGCGTTCGGTTGCTTCGGTACGGGCATCGAAGGTCCCGGACTGCTGCAGCAACTTGTCAACCAGGGTAGTTTTACCATGGTCAACGTGGGCAATAATGGCGATGTTACGCAAATTTTCGATCACAGCTTTGCCTCAGGCATTAGAAATAGCGCGCTATTGTACACGGATTAATCGAAGGACTGAACAGGATCACATATTTCATAGAAATTTAACTGTTCGGATTGCATTTGATGCCATTTTCAGTGCAAAGATTGCACTGCATGGCAAAATTGCACCAAAATGGTGCCCAGCAATCATACAAAAGCACCAAAACAGTGCGCATTTTCCATCATGGTGCACTCCTCGTCTTTCGAGAGGGCGCATCATAGCGCTTTTTGCACTGAATAAAAAAGTTGGCATAGATTTCGCTTTAGTATCTGTAAGCGAAAAATGCCAGTTTCCACAACGGTTGATAGCTTGTCAGAGGACTTTAATTTTCGGAGTCAGCGCAGCCAAACGCAAAGCGCGCCCGTTAAGTTCTCTAACCACGACGACAATGACAAAATCCAGGAGAGTTAAGTATGTCCGCTGAACACGTTCTGTCGATGATGAACGAGCACGAAGTCAAATTTGTTGACCTGCGTTTTACCGACACTAAAGGTAAAGAGCAGCACGTGACTATTCCCGCTCATCAGGTAAACGCTGACTTCTTCGAAGAAGGCAAAATGTTTGACGGTTCCTCGATTGGTGGCTGGAAAGGCATCAACGAATCCGACATGGTGCTGATGCCAGACGCGACTACTGCGATGATCGATCCGTTCTTCGCCGACTCTACCCTGATCATCCGTTGTGACGTCCTTGAGCCAGGCACGCTGCAGGGCTACGACCGCGACCCGCGTTCCATCGCTAAGCGCGCTGAAGACTTCCTGCGTTCTTCCGGCATCGCGGATACCGTGCTGTTTGGACCAGAGCCAGAGTTCTTCCTGTTCGATGACATTCGTTTCGGCAGCAGCACTTCAGGTTCTCACGTTGCTATCGATGATATCGAAGCCTGCTGGAACACCGGTAAAGAATACGAAGGCGGCAACAAAGGCCACCGTCCGGGTCTGAAAGGCGGCTACTTCCCAGTGCCACCGGTCGACTCTTCACAGGACATCCGTTCTGCTATGTGTCTGACCATGGAGCAGATGGGCCTGGTTGTTGAAGCGCATCACCACGAAGTGGCAACTGCGGGTCAGAACGAAGTGGCTACCCGCTTCAACACCATGACCAAAAAAGCGGACGAAATTCAGATCTACAAATACGTTGTTCACAACGTGGCTCACGCTTATGGCAAAACAGCAACCTTTATGCCTAAGCCAATGTTTGGTGACAACGGCTCCGGCATGCACTGCCACATGTCTCTGTCTAAAGGCGGCACCAACCTGTTCGCCGGTGACAAATACGGCGGCCTGTCTGAAATGGCGCTGTTCTACATCGGTGGTGTTATCAAGCACGCTAAAGCGATCAACGCCCTGGCAAACCCAACCACCAACTCTTACAAGCGTCTGGTCCCAGGCTACGAAGCGCCAGTAATGCTGGCTTACTCTGCCCGTAACCGTTCAGCTTCAATCCGTATCCCAGTGGTTACCAGCCCGAAAGCACGCCGTATCGAAGCGCGCTTCCCGGACCCAGCGGCTAACCCATACCTGTGCTTCGCTGCACTGCTGATGGCTGGCCTGGACGGTATCATCAACAAGATCCACCCTGGCGATGCAATGGACAAAAACCTGTACGACCTGCCTCCGGAAGAAGAAGCTGAGATTCCAAAAGTTGCAGGTTCTCTGGACGAAGCACTGGCTGCACTGAACGAAGACCGTGAGTTCCTGACCCGCGGCGGCGTGTTCACCGAAGACACTATCGATGCCTACATCGCCCTGCGTCAGGAAGAAATGGACCGCGTTCGTATGACTCCGCACCCAGTCGAGTTCGAACTGTACTACAGCGTTTAATTAGTAGTAGCCCGGCGAATATCCTGTCGCTGAGAGGCGGCAACCAAGACCAAACCCGCATGGCATCGCCATGTGGGTGAGATTAAGGAACCCGCCAAGCTCCAGCACGATAAACGCCTGGGATTTTGTTGCCGTGGAAACTTTCAGCCCATCTTCGGATGGGCTTTTTTCTCCACAAATTCATCGTTTCACACGATGATTTCCGGGTTAAATGACTATAATGCACTAAATTGGTGCGCGCGAATGACTCAGGAGAACGCTTTATGGCAACTGGCGCTCTGCCCGATGCTGGGCAGATTCTCAATTCACTGATCAACAGCATTTTGTTAGTTGATAGCGAGCTGGTGATTCATTATGCCAACCCCGCAGCGCAGCAATTGCTGGCGCAAAGTTCCCGCAAGCTGTTCGGTACGCCGTTACCGGAACTGATTGGTTATTTTTCTCTCAATATTGAAGTGATGCTCGAGAACCTGGATGCAGGTCAGGGTTTCACTGACAGCGAAGTGACCCTGGTGGTCGACAGTCGCGCCCATATTATGTCGCTGACCGCACAGCGCCTGCCGGATGGTCTGATTCTGATGGAAATGGCGCCAATGGATAATCAGCGTCGTCTGAGCCAGGAGCAGCTGCAGCATGCGCAACAGGTCGCTGCCCGCGATCTGGTTCGCGGTCTGGCGCATGAGATTAAAAATCCGCTGGGAGGATTACGCGGTGCAGCACAGCTGCTGGCCAAAGCGCTCCCCGATCCGGGTTTAACCGAATACACCAAAGTGATCATTGAACAGGCAGACCGCCTGCGCAATCTGGTCGATCGCCTTTTGGGCCCTCAGCAGCCGGGAATGCACGTTACTCAAAGTATCCACCAGGTGGCTGAACGCGTGGTCAATCTGGTTTCTATGGAGCTGCCCGATAACGTTTCTCTGGTACGGGATTACGATCCCAGCCTGCCCGAGCTGCCACACGATCCCGACCAAATCGAACAAGTTCTGCTTAACGTCGTCCGTAACGCGCTACAGGCGCTGGGCGACCAGGGTGGAACCATTACGCTACGTACCCGTACGGCGTTTCAGCTCACGCTGCACGGTACACGCTATCGCCTGGTGGCGCGCATCGATATTGAAGATGACGGCCCGGGCATCCCGGCACAACTGCAGGATACGCTGTTTTACCCGATGGTCAGCGGCCGCGAAGGCGGCACCGGGCTGGGGCTGTCGATCGCCCGCAGCCTGATAGACCAGCATTCCGGGAAAATAGAGTTCAACAGTTGGCCAGGACACACTGAGTTCTCAGTTTATCTGCCTATTCGCCAGTGAGGTTTCTATGCAACGAGGGATAGTTTGGATCGTCGATGACGATAGCTCCATCCGCTGGGTGCTTGAACGCGCGCTCACTGGAGCCGGTTTAAGTTGTGTCACATTTGAAAGTGGCAATGAGGTGCTGGATGCACTCGCAACCAAAACCCCAGACGTTTTATTATCAGATATTCGCATGCCGGGCATGGACGGACTGGCACTGCTGAAACAGATTAAACAGCGTCATCCGATGCTGCCGGTGATTATCATGACCGCCCATTCCGATCTGGATGCCGCCGTTAGCGCATACCAGCAGGGTGCGTTTGATTATCTGCCTAAACCGTTTGATATCGACGAAGCGGTAGCGCTGGTTGAGCGTGCTATCAGCCACTATCAGGAACAGCAGCAGCCGCGCAATCAACCTGCCAGCGGGCCAACCACCGATATCATCGGTGAAGCGCCGGCCATGCAGGATGTCTTTCGCATTATCGGCCGCCTCTCCCGTTCCTCGATCAGCGTGCTGATCAACGGTGAGTCAGGTACCGGTAAAGAGTTAGTCGCGCACGCGCTGCACCGCCACAGCCCTCGGGCAAAGGCGCCGTTTATTGCGCTTAATATGGCCGCTATTCCTAAGGATTTGATTGAATCCGAGCTGTTCGGCCATGAAAAAGGGGCATTTACCGGCGCAAATCAAATTCGCCAGGGCCGCTTCGAGCAGGCGGACGGCGGTACGCTGTTCCTTGATGAAATTGGTGATATGCCGCTGGATGTCCAGACCCGGCTGCTGCGTGTACTGGCAGACGGACAGTTTTATCGCGTGGGTGGCTATGCCCCGGTGAAGGTGGACGTACGAATTATCGCGGCAACCCACCAGAATCTGGAAATGCGCGTGCAGGAAGGGAAATTCCGCGAGGATTTATTCCACCGCCTGAACGTTATTCGCGTGCATTTACCGCCGCTGCGTGAACGCCGCGAAGACATTCCGCGCCTGGCGCGCTATTTCCTGCAGGTCGCTGCACGGGAGCTGGGCGTGGAAGCGAAAATTCTGCATCCGGAAACGGAAACTGCGCTGACCCGCCTTCACTGGTCCGGTAACGTGCGCCAGCTGGAAAACACCTGCCGCTGGCTGACGGTGATGGCGGCCGGTCAGGAAGTGCTGATTCAGGATCTGCCACCGGAACTGTTTGAGACGTCGACACCGGACAGCCCGAGCCAGTCTCTGCCGGATAGCTGGGCCACGCTACTGGCACAGTGGGCCGACAGAGCGCTGCGTTCCGGTCATCAAAATTTGCTGTCCGAAGCACAGCCGGAAATGGAACGCACGCTGCTGACCACCGCACTGCGCCATACTCAGGGCCACAAGCAGGAAGCTGCTCGCCTGCTTGGCTGGGGACGCAATACGCTCACCCGCAAGCTGAAAGAACTGGGAATGGAATAACGTTTATTCTGGCCGGTTATACACTGGGCGAGCCGCTTGCGGCTCGCCTTTTTACTGGCTGAATTAAATCACTCGCGAAAATTGCTGCCTGCGGGCTTTCTGGCGCAGATAGCTGTCAAAGCACATACAGATATTCCTTACCAGCAATCGCCCCTTAGGCGTTATCTGAAGGCCCTTCTGGTGGCTATCCACCAGCCCGTCGGCAATCAGCGGCTGCAGCTGGTGCAGATCGTCCGCAAAATAGCGTTGGAAATCGATTCCCCACTGCGTTTCAACCGCTGCAAATGACAGCGAGAAATTGCACATCAGGCTCTTAATCACATCACGTCGGATACAGTCATCATCCGTGAGCTGTAACCCGCGCCAGAGCGCTGTTTTATCCTGCTCAATCGCGGCGTAATAATGCTTCAGCTCTTTTTGGTTCTGCGCATAGCTATCCCCGATCATGCTAATTGCCGAAACGCCCATACCTAACAGATCGCTGTCTCCCTGAGTGGTATATCCCTGGAAGTTGCGATGCAGCTTTCCGGCGCGCTGTGCGATAGCCAGTTCGTCATCATGGCGAGCGAAGTGGTCCATACCGATAAATTCATAGCCCTGAGCGGTCAGTGACGAAATCGTCTGCTGCAGAATATCCAGTTTCTGCTGCGCATCGGGTAAGTCTTCCTGGCGGATCTTGCGTTGAGCCGCAAACAGTTCTGGCAGATGAGCATAGTTAAATACGCTAAGGCGATCCGGATTAAGATCGGCTACCTTTTGCAGGGTAAATGCAAAGCTCTTTGCCGTCTGATGGGGAAGACCGTAGATCAGATCGATATTGGTGGAGGTAAAGCCCAGCTGACGCGCCCGGGCCATCAGGGCGAATATCATTGCCTCATCCTGTACCCGGTTAACGCTTTGCTGAACCTGCTTGTTAAAATCCTGCACGCCCATACTCAGACGGTTGAATCCCCCTTCACGCAGGTGATCCAGTACATCCAGTTCGATTTCGCGCGGATCGACCTCAATCGACATTTCCACATCAGCAGCAAATGTAAAATGCTGCCGCAGAGTACCCAGCAGCCTGCTGATTTGCGCCTTAGTCAGAAAAGTCGGCGTACCGCCGCCCCAGTGCATCTGGCTGACGATGCGCTGGCTGAACAACGGGGCGCGAGCCGCGATTTCCTGCACCAGCGCATCCAGGTAGGCATCGGCTTTGTGCTGCTGACGCGTCACCTGTTTGTTACAGCCGCAGAAATAGCAGAGCTGATGGCAAAACGGGATATGCAGATAGAGAGACAGTGGCCGATCGGGATAACGCGACGCCGCGCGTACAAAAGCGCTTTCATCGTAATCCTGGCTGAATTCCAGAGCCGTTGGATAAGAGGTGTAACGTGGACCGGAGATGTTGTACTTCTGAATTAACGGGAGATCCCATTCTGCTTTCTGTATCTGCATGCTCGCCTACCTTTTACGCTTTCGGGCAGACCGTCGCGGGACAGGGAGAGGCCGGCTGACGATCCTGCTACGCAGCCGTGCTTTCAGGCGCGATAACCGCTGTAGTTTAACGAACAACCACCCCAGCCAGCACAGCAGAATCAGCGCAATAATTGATCCAGGCCAAATCATCAGCAGAGAAACCGGTTATTACAGGCAGAGCAGAATTGCCCTGCCTCAATTTACGTCAATATCAGATGCAGAATGCCGGGCACGCACACCCTTCCTTTCCCTACAATGGAGAGCGAATCCCCCCGCAGGAGCAGAGATAAAAAATCAGTTCCCACCCTTCAGCAGGCGATACATATCTTCTTCCGCAGCGTCGTCTTCGACATCATCATCCAGTGCAATGCCCAGCTGTTCCATCAGTACGTCGATGCGATCCAGGGCCTGATCGAGCCATGCCTGATCTTCCGCGGACAGCGACTCACCGTTTTCCAGACGATCCAGTAATGCGTCCAGGCGTTCGTCATTTTCCAGCATCGCCAGTTCTTCCTGCGGCGTCAGGCGCGGTTTTTTCTCCGGCTGAACTTTAGGTGCTTTGGCGGGCTTAGCCGGTTTTGCAGCAACGGCATCTCCACCCAGTGCGATGGGCTTTTTGCTACCGATGCGCGGATCTTTAGTTTTGCTACTGCTGCTGGGTTTCTGGCTCTCTGCAACAGGATTAGATCGGCTGCCGGTTGCGTTGCCGCTACGTTTTTTATCACGTTTACGATCGCGCGCTTCCTGATTCAGTTCATCACGGGATTTACGCTTATTTTTTGCAGCAGGTTTTTGTCCCTGTGGCGTGCGTGCAGGTTGCTTCATGGTTTCTGCTCTCAGACGTTTATCTTCAGTATAGAATTGCGGCGGAATCTAGCAGAAAGCAGAGAAAGAAAAAAGGCGGCAGGTCACCCTGTCGCCTTTTTTCGCACCTTCCACAGAAGGGCTGACGGTGTCAGCATCCATTTTAGCAGCCAACGTCCCGGTTTTCCTTTGCAAAGTGCCCACGTCCCGGTGAGCTCCCATCCTGCTGTGCGATCCTTTCGCACTCTCCTTTCCCTGCTCTTCATCGTCCTGATGCTCAATGAGCGCTTCATCCTGAAGTGAAACTGCCTGTTTCTGATTACAAATGTAGACTAACTAATCCGACTATCAAGGCCGTGCTTTTAATTTTAGTTATTTTTTGGATGTGAAAAAAATAATCACATGAAATTAAAGAATATTTTAATGGGTGGAAGAAAAAAAAGCAGAGAGTGCCGCCACGTTTTATGGCAAATATCTCACAGAGAATACCAGGGTTATTATGTCTTATCGGGCGCTTTTCGATCATACAGGGTATAATCGACGCAATTCACTTTTTTTCCTGGAGTACTTTATTTTGTCTGGCTGGAATTATCATGTCACCCATTTTGTCACCAGCGCCCCGGATATCCGCCATCTGCCTGCCGATACCGGCATTGAGGTTGCTTTTGCCGGGCGTTCAAACGCGGGTAAATCCAGCGCGCTCAATACGCTGACAAATCAGAAAGGCCTTGCCCGAACCAGTAAAACACCTGGCCGTACCCAGTTAATCAACCTGTTCCAGGTTGCCGAAGGCTACAGACTGGTGGATCTTCCCGGCTATGGTTATGCCGAAGTGCCGGAAGAGATGAAGCTGAAGTGGCAGCGATCGCTGGCAGAATACCTGCAAAAGCGCCAATGCCTGAAGGGGCTGGTAGTCCTGATGGATATTCGCCATCCGCTGAAAGATCTCGACCGTCAGATGGTTATGTGGGCCGTACAGAGCGGAATTGAAGTACTGATCCTGCTGACTAAAGCCGACAAGCTGGCTTCCGGGGCGCGTAAAGCACAGCTGAACGCCGTTCGTGAAGAAGCGAAATCATTCCTCGGCACGGTGGATGTTGAAGTCTTCTCGTCGCTGAAGAAAATTGGCGTGGATAAGCTGAGCCAGAAGCTGGATAGCTGGTATCGCGATATCCCGCCGGCAACCGAAGAAGATGGAATCGACGAGTAACACCGTTTCAGTCATCTTTTGGCAGGCCAGCTTTCTGTTGTTCTGCCGCTCGTATTCGAGCAGTTATTGCGCAAATTCCTGTACGGCGCCCAATAAAAAACGCCCCAGTCATAACGACTGGGGCGGCTAAAATATTCAGCCAAATCCGATTACGTGAAGTAAAAGGTCTGAAAGATAGAACATCTTACCTCTGTACCCTACGAGATAAACTCTACATGATTTTTTGAGCGCTAAAAAGGGTTTTTTGTAGTTAATTTTCAGAAAACGACAGTCAAGATCCAACATTCGTCACATAACGACGCCCTTTCTGTAGCTTAATTACTTAAAAAATGCTTTTAGCTGAAATGGTTAGCGTTACTGGTAACCACAGTATATGCAGGGTCAGAAGCTGAAACGATTAAATAGATTATTTTCTTATCGATGTTTCAGGCCGGGAGAAATGACTACCCGGCCTCTTGCATAAGAGATTAGTGTGCCTGATCCCAGTTATCGCCAACGCCGACATCGACACGCAGCGGCACATCCAGTTTCATACTGCTTTCCATCAGTTGGCGAATCTTATCTGAAGCAGCATCAACGGCATCCGCTCTGACTTCAAATACCAGTTCATCGTGTACCTGCATAATCATCTTCACTGCGGGGTCAGCTTGCTGGAGCAGCCACTCGTCAACGGCAATCATTGCCCGTTTAATAATATCCGCCGCAGTCCCCTGCATCGGGGCGTTAATCGCTGCGCGTTCCGCCGCCTTACGACGCATCACATTGCTGGCTTTGATATCCGGCAGATACAGCCGACGGCCGTCCAGAGTTGAAACGTAGCCTTTTTCAGCGGCCTGCTCACGGGTACTCTCCATATACTGCAATACCCCCGGATAACGCTCGAAGTAGAGGTCCATATATTTCTTCGCTTCACCAGCGCCAATGTTAAGCTGCCGCGACAAACCAAACGCGCTCATGCCGTAAATCAGACCAAAGTTGATCGCTTTCGCGCTACGTCTTTGTTCACCGCTCACGCTGTCCAGCGATACACCAAAGACTTCCGCAGCGGTCGCACGGTGAATATCCTGCTCATTAGCGAATGCAGTCAGCAGCCCTTTATCCTGAGACAGGTGCGCCATGATGCGCAGTTCAATCTGGGAATAGTCGGCGGCGACGATGACGTACCCTTTCGGAGCAATAAACGCCTGACGGATGCGACGCCCTTCGTCGTTGCGCACCGGAATATTTTGCAAGTTAGGATCGCTGGAAGAGAGCCTTCCGGTCGCTGTAACCGTCTGGTGGTAAGAAGTATGCACGCGGCCAGAAAGCGGATTGATCATCTGTGGCAGCTTGTCGGTATAGGTCGACTTCAGCTTAGATAAACCACGGTGCTCAAGGATTACCTTAGGCAGGGGATAGTCGAGGGCCAGCTCGGCAAGCACTTCTTCACTGGTCGACGGCGCGCCGCCCGGCGTTTTCTTGGTCGGTTTGATGCCCTGCTTTTCAAACAGAATCGTTTGCAGCTGCTTCGGTGAAGACAGGTTAAACGGCTCACCAGCAAGCTCATGAGCCCGCAGTTCCAGCTCCGCCAGCCGCGTCCCCAGCTCTTTTGAATGTGCGGCCAGTATGCTCTGGTCGATCAGCACGCCATTACGCTCAATGCGTGAGATAACCGGCACCAGCGGCATTTCGACCTGGTCGAAAACGGCTTTAGGCCCCTGCTCTTTCTCCAGTTCAGGCCACATTTTCAGATGCAGCTGTAGCGTTACGTCGGCGTCTTCTGCCGCGTAGTGTGCCGCCTGCTCGAGGGCTATCTGATTAAAAGTCAGCTGATTCTTACCTTTACCGGCAATCTCTTCAAAGGTCACCGTTTTATGGTTCAGCCAGCGTAATGCCAGGGTATCCATATCATGGCGGCCCGCCACGCTATTCAGTGCATAGGACTCCAGCATGGTATCAAAACGAATACCTTTTAATTCAATATCATAGTTTTTCAGCACGCCACGGTCGTATTTCAGGTTCTGCCCAACTTTCAGCGCGTTATTATCTTCTAACAGTGGTTTAAGACGTGACAGCACGCTGCTGCGATCCAGCTGATCGGGAGCATCCAGATAATCATGCGCTACCGGAAGATAAGCCGCTTCACCCGGTGCGATAGCAAAAGACAGACCCACGATATTGGCACTCAGCGTATCCAGAGAGTCGGTTTCCAGGTCGAAAGCAAAGAGCTCGCTACGCTGGAGTTTTTGCAGCCAGCTTTCAAAGGTCTCTTCATCAAGAATGGTGATGTAACCGTCAGATGACAGTACGCTGGCGGGCTGTTCCTCAGCGGCGGCAGCTTCAGCAGCAGGTGCGGCTTTCGCTTTCGGTGCGGAGGTTCCGCCCACTTTACCCTGTAGCCATTTACCTTCTTCCAGATCGACAATCCAGCGGCGGAACTCATACTGCTTAAACAGGGCCAGCAGTTCTTCCGTCGCCGGCTCATTGACGGTCAACTGGTCACAGGTCCGATCCAGCTCAACGTCAGTCTTAATGGTAGCCAGCTGATAGGATAGCAGCGCCATCTCTTTGTTTTGTTCCAGCTTCGCCGCCATGGTTTTCGCACCGCGGAAGGTTAAACCAGCAACACTGTCGAGATTGGCGTAAATATCCTTAATGCCGCCCAGCCCCTGAAGCAGCGCCTGCGCGGTCTTCTCTCCCACGCCGGGTACACCAGGAATGTTGTCCGACGAGTCACCCATCAGCGCCAGAAAGTCGATAATCAGCGATGGGGGAATACCATATTTTTCCACCACCTCTTCCGGGCCAAGGATGGCATTGTTCATGGTATTGATCAGCGTGATATTCGGCGTGACCAGCTGAGCCATATCTTTATCGCCGGTGCTGATCAGGACGGGTTTCCCCATTTTTTCAGCCGCCAGTGCCAGCGTACCAATCACGTCATCGGCTTCCACTCCGGATACAGCCAGCAGCGGCAGCCCCATGGCCTTCACCATAGTGTGCAGCGGCTCTATCTGTGCGCGGAGGTCATCGGGCATCGGAGGGCGATGGGATTTGTACTCTTCGAACAGTTCGTCACGGAACGTTTTGCCTTTAGCATCAAATACCACCGCTACGTGGCTCGGCTTATATTGCAGTAGCAGACTGCGCAGCATGTTCAGTACGCCATACATTGCTCCGGTAGGTTCACCAGCACTATTGGTCAGTGGGGGGAACGCATGGTAAGCGCGGTACAGGTAGGAAGAGCCATCTACCAGGATCAGCGGGTTTTCTGCAATTTGAGCCATAGGTCGTCACGTTCTTGATTAGTTTTGGATTGGTGTTAAGGATGCCACAGCTCGATATCAAAGATAAAACCGCAATGGCCATAATTGACAGAACAATTGCCGTTTTGCGTAGCATCTCGACAAATTATCCTGTGGATAAGTTTGTGTGTAAATTCAATAACTCTTCTTTATTCGCGAAAAGAGAATAACAAGAGTGAATTTTATAACCATAATATTCAATGTGATACACGAAAAACCGCTAACTTAAAATGGCCTTAGCGGAATTATTATTATGTGGATATTAGTTAAAGGCGTAGCGACGAACGCTGAAAACGAATGGTGTAGAACCGAGATAGATTTTAATTCATTCCGTCTGATTTGCTAGTAAACGGGCAAAAAAAACGCCGGCCTGATAGCCGGCGATTTAAGCAGATTAATTACTTCTGGCCGATCAGGAATTTCACCACGTTCGCGTACTGCTGAACATAGTTATCCATTGAGCTGGTATCCAGGCCACCGTTGTTAACCATATATTTACCGTTAACGAACATGGCCGGAACGCCGCGAAGATCAACATCAACAGCCGCTTTTTCTTGCTGCGCGACCAGTGATTTCACTACAAAGCTATTCCATGCAGCGTCATAATCTTCAGGCTTGATACCGGCGGCTTTTACAAAGGTATCCTTCAGGCTGGCAGGATCGGTAATCGTCTGGGTTTTCTGAATACCATCGAAAATAGGCGCAGTCACTTTATCTTCCACGCCCAGCGCCATGGCTACGGCCCACGCCTGAGTGACGGTTTTACCCATGTCGCCACCTAAGAATTCAACATGGTATTTGGTCACTTTTGCATTAGCCGGCAGGCCTTTTTTTACGGCGTCGCTAACGTGCCAGACGCGCTCAAATTCATAACAGTGCGGGCAGAAGAATGAAAAGAACTCCAGGACCTGCGGCTCTCCGGAAGCGGGTTTGTCCAGCGTGACGTACTGCTGACCATCGGTAAACTGTGCAGCAGATGCGCTGAATGCCAGAACCATACCGACAAGTGCAAACCAAATTTTTTTCATCGTGAAACTCTCTCCTAGTTACTACTCAGTAGGCGTACCAAAGGGTGATCACACCTGGAAATCAGGCATCAGCTGCAACGGAGGTTCCTGCAGCAGCTTGTCCTGCTCATTAAATATGGAAATCTGGCGACGCCAGAAATCCTCATCCGTCATCCACGGGAAACTACCTGGGAAAGCCGGGTCGTCCCATCTGCGAACGACCCACGCCAGATAATAAACCATCCGCATAGCACGTAAAGGCTCAATCAGTGACAATTCGTGAGCATCAAAGTCACAAAACTCACTGTAAGCTTCAAGTAAAATATCCCACTGGATCAGCTGTTCTTGCCGATCGCCGTTAACCAGCATCCATAAATCCTGCACTGCAGGACCATTACGGGCATCGTCCAGATCGACAAAAAGCGGACCATCCCGCCACAGAATATTTCCCGGATGGCAATCACCGTGCAGACGCAGCGGCCGCCACTGAGTATGCCAGCAGTTTTGTAAAGTTGTGCGTAGCCGCTCGATAGAGGCTAATAAACTATCCTTCAGCCCCTTAGGAACCAGCGCGCTGCTGGCCAGTATTTGCAGGGGTTGATCGACATATTCCGCCAGACCGATTGTCGGCCGATGTACAAACGTTTCTCTGCGCCCTGTCTGATGAATGCGACCAAGGAAACGGCCAACCCATTCCAGCTGATCGTAGTTATCCGTCTCATACTGACGGCCACCAAGGCTGGGGAAAACAGCGAACCAAAAACCCTGATGCTGATGCAGCATCTTCCCCTGCAAATTTAACGGCGCGGCGATGGGGACTTCATCCGCCAGTAGTTCGGCGGAGAATTGATGTTCTTCTTCAATCTGCTGCTGCGACCAGCGCTGAGGACGGTAAAACTTTGCAACATAGCGGCGTTTATCTTCATCGGTGAATTGATACACGCGGTTTTCGTAGCTATTCAGCGCCGTCAGCCCGGATTCAACCCGCAGGCCGGTATCCCATAATGCATCGAGGATGGTATCGGGGGTAAGCGTTTGGAAGTTAAAAGCAGCTTCTGTCATCCGGCAGGCTCATTGATAAATGCGTAAGTATAGCCGCTAAGAATATCATCAAATACCGGTGGCTTCGGCTCCAGGAGCAGATTTAATCTTTAATCACCCCACGAGCGCGAAGCAGTGCTGTCTTGAAATCATCCTCATAGTCTTTCTTTAATCCGGGAATTTCCGCACTTTTATCACTGCCCCGCATCTTAAGGTGATAGATCAGAACATCATCCGTAAGTTCTTCAATTGGCTGTTTAAATCCTGCCTCATCGGCCATTTTTTGCAAAAACTGTACAAGATTGAGATCGGGTTCCTGCTGCCATGCAGGCTGTAACAGGCTGATAAGTTCATTGAGGCGATGGCATTTCATATTGTTGTTCCCCGTATAAATGCACTTCAGTTACGATATCAATCTACACGCCAAACTTGAGCAAAGGACATAAAGAATGGCTATTAACTCAAACTCTGAACGTCCGGCTATCACCGGAGTGATCCTCGCTGGCGGCCGCGGTAGCAGAATGGGAGGCCAGGATAAAGGGCTGATCGTTTGGCATCAGCAGCCGCTCTATCACCACGTGTTGCAGCGTTTAAAACCCCAGGTTGATACTGTATGGATTAATGCCAATCGTAACCTTGCGGAATATCAACAGAGTGGCTTTCCGGTTATCACCGATACAATGCCGGATTTTCCCGGCCCACTGGCGGGTATGCTCGCAGCGCTCGAGCAGGCCGATACAGAATGGGTTGCCTTTTCTTCCTGTGATACCCCGCAACTGCCCGACAATATGGTTTCGCATCTATGGCGTAACAAAAACGGCGCGCCGGCGGTCTGGGCTCGATCTGAACAGCGGGATCACCCGGCGCTGGCATTGATGCATCGCAGTCTGGCAAAACAGCTTCGCCAGTATCTTGATTGTGGTAACCGCAGGCTACTGCTTTTTTTACAGCAGGCTGGCGGGCACGGTGTGCTGTTCAGCAACGCCGGTACCGCCTTCAATAATATTAATCATCCCGAAGATCTTAAAAACTGAAAGGAATTCACATAATGATCCCACTTCTGGCTATCTCCGCATGGAGCGGCACAGGAAAAACAACGCTGCTTAAACTGCTAATTCCCGAACTCAAATCACGGGGTATCCGCTGTGGGTTGATCAAACACACTCATCATCAGCTGGAAATTGATACGCCGGGGAAGGACAGTTATGAGCTGCGTAAAGCGGGGGCCGATCAGGTACTGGTTGCCAGTCAGTTACGTTGGGCTTTAATGACAGAAACGCCACAGCAGGATGCGCTCGATCTGCATTATCTTGCCAGCAGAATGGATGCTTCGATGCTAGATCTTATTCTGGTGGAAGGATTTAAGCAGGAAGAAGTCGCAAAAATTGTCCTGCATCGGTCCGGTTCAGGTAAACCACTCCCCTTACAACTGGATCAATGGACGATTGCTGTTGCCAGCGACGTTGATATTGAGTTCGATATGGCCTGTCTGGATTTAAACAACGTTGCTGAGGTTGCTGATTTTATTCAAGTCTGGATGTCGACGCAGATAAATCAGGGTACGCAGTTTTCGTGATGCTGAATACGGTGGTAAAACAGACTACCGGTAACACCGGGGCCGGACTGAAACATATTTTTGAGCGAAAACGGGTGCCAGAAATCGGAAAACCGGCTGGCAGAGGGTCACATCAGGGGCATAAACGGGGGTTATACGGTGTGCAAACGCAAAAAGGCCATCCTCACGGATGGCCTTCTGCTTGATTTGATGCCTGGCAGTTCCCTACTCTCGCAT